>JAGWML010000085.1 GCA_028873155.1 Acidobacteriota bacterium | reverse complement strand
AGCAGAAATGGCAGCACGTATTTGCGCTGCAGGAGCGGTTCGCGATGGCGCGCGCCCTGCGCGCTTGCAGCATTCGCCTGCGCCATCTCTTCCAGCTCCCGGCGGACCTGTTCCGACGCGCGCGAACGCAACAGCGCGGCCTCCGCCTGCATGGTACGACCCCGTTGATAGAGCCAACGCGGCGACTCCGTGACGCGCAGGCTGCCCAGCAGAAAGACCACGCCGGGCGGCAGCGATACCCAGAAGATGCTGCGCCATGCCTGGTCTTTGAAAGCGAAGAGCGCGGCTGCCGTGCCGAGCCGCGCGACCGCATCCACGCGATAGCTGAAGTACATGCCCACCAGCGCCGCCGCAACAATGCCCAGCGTCAGCAGCCATTGGAAGACAGCAGTTCCTTTGCCGCGATGCGCAGCCGAAAGGCACTCAGCGAGATACAGCGGAACCACCACTCCAATCAGCCCGCCGCTAGTGCCCTGCAACAGGCGGCCAAAGAAGAGCAGCGCGTAGCTATGCGAGAGCGCAATGACTGGAATACTGATGACAAAGGCCAAGCCGCTGACCACCATCAGCGGTTTGCGGCCCATCCAGTCCGCCAGCAGACCAGCAAAGAGCGTGGACAACACGCTGCCCAGCAGCACCGCCGCCACAATCACCGAAAGCTGCGCGGCGGTCAGGCGCGAGGTCGCCTCCAGGTACGGCAGCGCGCCGCCAATGATGCCCACGTCAATGCCGTAGAGCAAGCCGCCCAGCCCGGCAACAAAAAGCAGGAAGCGGTTGTAGCCGAGTCGTCCGCGATCGCCAGCGGATGCGTCGGAACCTCGGAGAGCGGCGGCGTCCATGAGCTTGCTTTCTCCCCCCTTCAGGCAGATGTGGCTTGACTCTCTCGGTCAGAGAATGCGAAGAAGAAGAGCAACAGAACAGCCGCAGAGAGCGCCGCCGAGGTGAGCCAGATTGACCGCCATGCATGGGCGGCCGATCCGTCCAGGGCAACGGAGGAGAAGTGATCCACCACGCGGCCCGAGAGCCATGAGCCAAGCAACATGCCGGCGCCGTAGGTGATGAGGGTGATCATGCCCTGGGCTGCGGCGCGGGCCGCCGGCGGTGCTTTGCGGTCCACGTAAATCTGACCGGTCACAAAGAAGAAGTCATAGCAGATGCCGTGAAGCAGAATTCCGCCATAGAGCATCCACAGCGCTGCGCCGCTGTTTCCGTAGGCAAAGAGCGCATAGCGCAGCGCCCAGGCAGCCATGCCTGCGATGAGCATGTATTTGACGCCGAGACGGCGAAAGAACCAGGGGATCAGGAGCATGCAGACCAGCTCGGACATTTGTCCGCCGGTCATCTTGCCGGCCGCGTCCCGAATCCCGATTTCATTCAGGAAGAGATTGGTGAAGGCGTAGTAGAACTGCAGCGGAATGCAGATGAGGAAGGATGCAAGCGCGAAGATGGCGAAGGTCGGCTCGCGCAACAGCCTAATGGCTTCGACGGGCAAAAGCCTGGCGATGTGGAACTCACCGGTTTCTTTGACGGGAGGGGTGTGGGGCAGCGTGAAGGCGTACAGTGCAAGCGCCAGTGATGCAGCAGCAGCCAGACGCAATGGCGCGGCGCTGGCTTCGAGCCCGAGTCCGCCGACCAGGAGGCCAGCAACGATCCAACCGGCAGTGCCAAGAACGCGGATTGGACCGAACTCCGTTCCGGGGTCTTGCATCTGGCGAAATGCGAGCGAGTTGGTCAAGGCCAGCGTAGGCATGTAAAGACACGCATAGGCCAGGACCAGCCAGTAGAGCGGCGCGAACGTGGTGCTTCCGGACGCGAGGAAGAGCAATACGGATCCGGCGGCGTGCAGCAGCGCCAGCAGATGCTGTGTGGCGAAGAAGCGGTCCGCCAGCCAGCCTGCGAGAAATGGTGAGACGATTGCGCCCACGGCTGTCGTGCCTGCGACGAGCCCAATCTGCGTGCCGGAGAAATGCTGCGTGCGCCCGAGCCAGGTGCCAACCGTGACATACCACGCGCCCCAGATGAAGTACTCAAGAAACATCATTGCGGCCAGTCGTATCTTGACTCCATTCATCCTGTTCGCTTCCTCCTGATGTCGCTGCGGAATCCGGCTGGGCAGCATTCGCTCCGGACGCCCCCACACGCCCGCAGCATCGTAGGCAAGCATACGGTATCAACCGCCCTGGCGGCGCCGTTCCTTTAGACTGGGAGGGCGATGAGGTTGCTCGAAGGATTGTTGAGTGCGGGATTGGGGGCGGCTCTTGCCGCCGGCGTCACAGGATGCGGCACTCCTGCAGCGCCCCAGCCGCCGTCGTTGAAGCTCCCAGGGCTTGTCAGCGACCTTGCAGCAGAGCGCACGGGCAACACTGTGCAACTGACATGGACCATGCCGAAGCGCACCACCGACAAGCTGCCCATCGAAGGCAACGTCACGGTGCACATCTGCCGCAAAGAAGCCTCAGGATCGTGCGTCGCGGCCGGGCCCGATCTGATGATTGCTCCCGGTACCGAACACACGTGGAATGAAACGCTGCCGCCCTCGCTTACAGCAGATCAGCCGCGTCAGCTGCAATACTTCGTCGAATTGAAGAACCAGAAGGGCCGCTCTGCGGGTCTGTCCAACGCAGCCTCAGTCCTTGCAGGCGAGGCGCCGGGCCCCATTACCGGCTTCACCGCTACGGTTCGCAAAGATGGCGTCGTCCTGCGATGGGCACCCGACGGCGAAAGTGTTCCGGTGCGTTTCCATCGCACCTTGCTCACGCCCGCGCCTGAATCCAAACAACAGGGGCTGCTCGCTCCTCCACCCGAACCGGTCGAGTTGAATCTGCTGGTCGAACAGGACACGCTTACCGCAGTCGCGCTGGATAAGAGCGTCCGCTTTGGCGCCACGTATGAGTACCGCGCCCAGCGCATCGCGCGCGTGTCCATGGATGGAAAGCCGATCGAGCTATCGGGCGCGCTCTCCGCCCCCGTTCGCATCCAGGCTCTCGACGTCTTCCCCCCGGAGGTGCCGGCTGGACTCGCTGCCGTTGCCACTGCCGCCCAGAGCGGCTCGCCAGCCTCCATCGATCTCAGCTGGGAACCGAACAATGAACCTGACCTTGCCGGCTACATCGTCTATCGCCGCGAGGACGCGGGCCCGTGGCAACGCATCTCGCCTGCGCAACCCGTCATCGGTCCGGCCTATCACGATGCCGCCGTAGAGCCAGGCCATACGTTTCAGTACACCGTCAGCGCCGTGGATCAGGGTGGCCATGAGAGCGCCCGCTCCGCCGAAGCACAAGAAACGGTTCCCGCGGACAGCAACTGAAATCCGCACCACCAGGAGAATCTGCCAATGAAAACCTGCCGCTTTCTGCACCAGGGGCTCGCCCGCTACGGCCGCGTGGAAGAGCGCGACGGCGCGCTGTGGATTGCCGGTCCCGCGCCAATTCCCGCGGAAGACCTGGCCGCACAGCTTGCTGAACTGCGCGGCGGCGCAGCAGCTGCGTTTGACCCGATGCCCCTGAGCACCGCTGAGCTGCTTCCGCCGGTCGTGCCCGGCAAGATCGTCTGCGTTGGCCGCAACTATCGCGACCACGTGAAAGAGCTTGGCAATGAGGTACCCGCCGAGCCGCTGATCTTCTTCAAGCCCATCTCGTCTCTGCTTGCGCCCGGCGCCATAGTGCGCATGCCGCACGTCTCCGAGCGCATCGACTTTGAAGGCGAGCTTGTTGTTGTCATCGGCCGCCGGGCTTCACGCCTGAAGTCAGACGCAGACTGGCGCAGCTACGTCCGCGCCTACACCATCGCCAACGACGTGACCGCGCGCGATCTGCAAAAGAAGGATGGCCAGTGGACGCGCGCCAAGGGCTTCGACACCTTCTGCCCGGTCGGCCCCATCCTCAGTGACGAGGTCGACGCCGAGGGCGGCCTCATTGTCGAAACCCGCGTGAATGGCGAGCTGCGCCAGCATGGCACCACCGCGGATTTCATCTTCGCCATTCCGCAACTGCTTGCGTATATCACGGCAGCCATTACGCTTGAGCCGGGTGACCTGCTGCTGACCGGCACGCCCGCCGGCGTCGCTCCGCTGGCTCCTGGCGACCGCGTCGAGGTCTCCGTCACCGGCCTTGGCACCCTCGCAAACTCCTTTGCCGCCGAAACGGATTGAAGCACATCCCACAAGGAAGCAACCCACACCGCGCTGGAGAATCCAAACTAGAAGTAGACTGATAGGGAACGAACCGGGCAGGGACTCTCTTCCCCAGCGACCCGACAGGAGGAATCATGCCGCAAAACCTACTCGAGCAGTTGCGCAACTTCACAGTGGTGGTGGCCGATACCGGCGATATCGAAGCGATGGAGAAGTTCCGCCCGCAGGACGCCACAACCAACCCCTCGCTGATTACCGCGGCGGCGCAGATGCCGCAGTATCAGCCGATCGTGGACGGTGTGCTGAAGGATGCGCGCAATGAACTTGGCGAATCGGCCACCGACCAGGCCGTTGCCAACCTCGCCTTCCAGCGGCTCGCTATAGCTTTCGGCAAAAAGATTCTGCAGATTGTTCCCGGCCGCGTGAGCACAGAGGTCGATGCGCGCCTCTCCTACGACACTGAGGCCACCATCAAGCAGGCTCGCACTATCATCGCGCAATATGACGCCGCCGGCATTGGACACAATCACATCCTCATCAAGATTGCTTCCACATGGGAAGGAATCCGCGCCGCCGAGGTACTGGAGAAGGAAGGCATCCACTGCAACCTGACGCTGCTCTTTGGTCTGCATCAGGCCATCGCCGCCGCTGACGCGGGCGTGACTCTTATCTCTCCCTTTGTCGGCCGCATCCTTGACTGGTACAAGAAGGACACCGGCAAGGACTTTCACGGCGCCGACGACCCAGGCGTGCAGTCGGTGACGAAGATCTACAACTACTTCAAGAAGTTTGGCTACAAGACGGTCGTCATGGGCGCGAGCTTCCGCAACACCGGCGAGATTACAGAGCTCGCCGGCTGCGATCTCCTCACCATCTCGCCGCAACTGCTGGCCGAGCTCGAGGCGACGCAGGCCGACCTGCCGCGCAAGCTCGACGCCAAGGCTGCCGCATCCATGGCAATTGAAAGAATCACCGTGGACAAGGCGACCTTCGAGCGCATGCACGCGGCCGATCGCATGGCCAGCGAAAAGCTGAAAGAAGGCATCGAAGGCTTCTCCGCCGCGCTCGTCAAGCTCGAAACCATGCTCGCGAAGCGGCTCGCCGAACTGGAGCAGCGTACGGCCGCGGCGGTATAAGAGAGTCGCCGCCGCAGCCCTCCCGAAGAAGCAGGCAGCCCATTCCGGCTGCCTGCTTCATTTGGAGTCCGTTCGGTGCTTGCACTCGTTACCCGCATCTGCCAACAAAGTTGTAGACCCCTCTTGGCAAACGCAACTGTTTCGATACTCTAGGTGTCAATACTTGTGTGAATCGGGCAGTGGCTGGCGCCCCCGCCGCATCCAAGCGCTTCACCGGCCAATGCCTCAGGCACACCGGCAGTGCGCGGTCACGGGAGGTTGGTATGCAAACACACACGCATCCGCTCGAACCCTTCTTTCAACAGGTGGTCCGCAACAGCTACGAGGGCGCGCTCGGCCTGCACGACCCCGACATGACGAGCTACGTCGCGCATCTTCTCTGCGAGTTTTCGCGGGCGGACAGGCTCTATCCCCTGCGCGACGCCGCAGGCCATCCGGTCGAAGATCTGGCCGCGTGGATTGAGGCCTCGGACCCGGTCAACGGCTCGGCCCCGTCCTTCGACGCGGAGCGCTCCGTACGCAAATCCATCGGCGACTTCGCGCTCTTTGTCGGCGGCATGTATCCGGAAGCAATGCAGCCTGGGCATCGCCGCGGCCCGCATCCTTCGCTCGGCGAACTCATCCAGGCCGGCAAGGAGAGCTATTACATCGTCAGCCAGTTCAACCTTTTTGAATATGAGAAAGAGGCGCCTTTGTTCGCGCGCCTTTCGGACGGCTTTGAACGGTGCGTGCTGGGCCTCGCGCTGGTGCGCGACGAGCTGCACAAGCACAACAGGCTTGCGCCGCCGCCGGTGCAATAGACTCGGCGCCGGCGCACCGCAATTCTATTCAGACCAGACGGCCAGAACATTCCCTGCGCCATCTGAAAAGTGGAAGCGCCGGCCGCCTGGGAATGCGAACGTTGGCACGACAATTCGGCCCGCCCGCTGCGACAATTGCGGTCTCCGTTGCCGCAAGATCTCGCGAGTAGAGTACGATCAACGGCGCAGTCTTTTCCTGTTGCGGCACCGATCCAGCCTTGTAGAACCCGCCGTTCACTCCGGCCTGAGCAGCCGCGAAGCTCACGTAGTCGGGCCCATAGTCTACGAAGCTCCAGCCAAACACGCTCGTGTAGAACTGCTTCGCGCGGGGAACATCCGTTGTTGCGAATTCGATGTAATTGATTGCGTGGTGCTGTCCTGCATGGGTCATAGCTTTCTCCTTCTGCTGTGGTAAGCATGGAGTCGCGAGAAAGGGTGCTGCTGCGGTTCGGCGCGCACGCACCCATCCCAGGGTGCTCTGATACGCCTCCATCCGCAATCTCTCAGGAGCCAAAGAGTGCAGGTAGAATCCGCTTGTTGACGTGCGGCGCGGATTGCCGAGGTACGCCCTCACCCTACCAGAAGTCCAAGCGGAGCGCTGGACTTTCTCTCCTCAGCGCCCCAACTGCAGCGCGAAGCCGCCCACCATGGAGCGTCCCTGCATGTTTACACCGCTGATCTCTTGGTAGCCCGTGTTGCTGAGGTTGCTCAGCCGCAGATAGGGCCGCAGCTTTCCGGTGTCGTGCGTCAGCGTCGCATTCCACACCGGATACACCGACTGCTGATACCGTTGCGCAATCTGCACCGTGTTGCTCACCACCCAGTGATGCGCCGCGGCCGCCGTCCAGGTGGCCATCACATTCTGCACCGGATAGTTGAAGATGTACTCCGACTGCAGTCCCTGCAACGCACTCTGCGCACCGTGCAGCGCCGTCCATGAAATTCTCACGGTCTGCTGCCGCGCGGGAATCCACGTCGCAGTCGCCTCCACGCCTTCAAATTGCAAGCCGCTCAGGTTTGTTGCCTGCCACCGCGCAGCGGAGGAGGCGCGCACATAGTCGATGGCATTGTGCTCGCGCGTGTAGAAGCCTGTTCCCGAGAGCGTCAGCTTCGGCGAGAGGATCCAATCCGCGCCACCATCGCCCGACCACGCCGATTCCGGCTTCAGATTTGGATTCCCAATCGTCGTCGGGTCGGAGTAATAGAGGTCCGTGTATGTCGGAATGCGAAAGCCGTACCCTCCGCTGGCGCGCAGCTTCAGTCCCTGCGCCACGCGCAGACTCCCCGCGAGTTGTGGCGACCACACCGCCGGGATACCTCCGGAAAAAATCTCTCCGCGCAGCCCCGCAGCCAGATTCCATCGCCGGGCTGCTGGCCGCAAATCCAGATCCACGTAGCCCGCGCCGCGATTGCGCGCATGGTCGCCCAGATTGTTGCTCACAATGCTGTCGCCGTCGGCCTCCAGGCCCATCAGCAGCTGCGCCGATCTGGCGACACTGTGAGTAGAACGCAGATTCGCCTGCCACGATCCATCGATGTGATTGTTTTCGTACAACGCGGGATTGTCGCGCACAAGAACGAACTCGTCCGTGTGCCGCCGGTAACCATACGCAGCGGTTGTGTGGGCGCCCAATTCCTGACGTACCGAAGCAAACCAGCCTTTTGTCCGCTCCCACGAAGGAAAGTTGCCATAGAACTGATTCGCGCCGAAGGCGCGATCGCTGCCCGCAAAGAGAAAATCCGTCACGCCCAGCCGCGACCCCGCCCACGACTCCAGCGATGCATCCTCGTTGCGATAGTCGCGATCCGTGATGAACCCGGTCGAGAAGTCGCGGCTGCCTGTCACGCGCCCACTCCACTTACGGACCACAGCGCCGCCGATGAACGATTGCTCGTTCTCGCCGAAATTGCCCGCGCCCGCACGCACGCGCAGGGAATCATGATCGGGCGCGGCTGTCAGAAAGTCCACCACTCCGGTGAGCGCGTCCACGCCATGCAGAGTGGAACCCGCACCCTCCAGGACCTGAATTGAATCCATGGCGTCGAGCGGCACCGGCAGATCCAGATCATGATGCGCCGTCTGGCTGTCGTTGATGCGAAAGCCATTCAGCAGCACCAGCGTCTGCGCAAAGCTGCCGCCGCGCAACGCAATGTCGGCCTGTGCACCACCCGCACCGCGTTGTTCCAAAAACAACGCCGAGTCCTGGCGAAGAAAATCCAGCGGCGAGTCTGCGGCCAGCTTCTGCCCCTCTAACGGAAGCACGAACACAGCTCGTGGCGATTCGGCAAGCGGCACCGGTGTCGCTGACCCGAGCACGACCATCGTCTCCGCCGGCGCCTTCATTCCCGGATTCTGTGGTTGTGCTACATCCTGCGCATGACTCAGGCTTGAATGGAATGCAATGATCAACAAAAGAGCGAAGGAAAATGGATGTGCAGTTCGCATAGAGAAGACTCGAAGTCATCGTCTCCCGGAGCGTTGCAGGAAGCAAGCATGGTTTGAGTGTGACGTAAATAGTTAATTTGTTAAACTATCTCTAGGATGACTATGCGGATTGACGCCTTCCTGCACGAAAGCCCCATGTTTGCGGTCGGCAGGACCGCGCGAAGCTTTGAAGCGCTCAGTGCTCGTGTGCTTGCAGATGACGGCCTCAGCTTTATGGAGGGGCTTGTGCTGGCCGCTCTTTTTTTTGAGGCGCCTCGCCCGGTTAAGCCCTCTCAGCTCGCCGCAACCTTCAGCACCAGCCGCGGCAATATCAGCCATTGTGTCTCCGGGCTGGAGGCCAAGGGTCTTCTGCAGCGTCGCATTGATCCTGAAGATGCACGAGCCTATCAGCTCATGCTCAGGCCGCAGGGGAAGCGCACCGCTCTCCGCGTGATTGCCGCATTCGATGCATTGCAGAGAAGCTTTGAGAAGCAGGTGGGCAAGCCGGCGCTTCGCACCATGCTGGCCACGCTCGCGCGGCTCAGGGACATGCACGCAGCAGGCTGATGTTTGTGCCCTAGAGAATGTAGCGGCTCAGGTCCTGGTCGCGGACAATACTCGCCACCATCTGCTTCACATACTCCGGCGTGATGTTGAAGACTTTCTCCGGGCCCGACGCGGTGGTGCGTTCCAGATACGGCAGCGGAGCAGATGCCTCTTCGCGAATGGCCGCGGCTAATGCCTCAGCCTTCTGCGCGTCGGGCGCGCGGCGCGCCACGTCGGGAGCGAGGAAGCTTACATCCTCCAGTACGCGTTCCATGATGGTGTGCAGCCGGCGGGCGCCGATGTTCTCCGTCGTCTCATTCACCTTGAAGGCAAATTCCGCCATCTCGCGCAGAGCCTCCGCCGCGAATTCCAGCCGCACACCCTCTGTCTCCAGCAGCGCTGAGTACTGTCGCGTCAGGGATGCCTTAGGCTCGGTGAGAATGCGCAAAAAATCCTCTACAGTCAACGACTTCAGTTCCACACGAATCGGGAACCGTCCCTGCAACTCCGGAATGAGGTCGCTCGGCTTCGACACATGGAATGCGCCGGCAGCGATGAAAAGAATATGGTCGGTGCGCACCATGCCGTAGCGGGTGTTCACTGTCGTGCCTTCCACAATCGGCAGGATGTCGCGCTGCACTCCCTCGCGCGAAACGTCAGGCCCGTGTCCGCCCTCGCGGCCGGCAATCTTGTCAATCTCGTCCAGAAAGACAATGCCACTCGACTCCACGCGCTCCACCGCCGCACGATTCACTGAGTCCATGTCGATTAGACGGCTCTCTTCTTCCTGCACCAGGTAATCGAATGCATCGCCCACCTTCATTTTGCGCTTCTTGGTGGCGTTGCCGAAGATATTGGGCAGCATGTCCTTGAGGCTCATCTCCATATCCTCAAGGTTCTGGTTGCTGATGATGCCAAACTGCGGCGTGCCGCGATCGCGTACGTCGATCTCGACGACGCGGTCATCCATCTTGCCCTCGCGGAACTGCTGGCGCAGCTTCTCGCGCGAGCGCTGATGGCTGTCGGCTTCAGGCAGGCGCAGCTGGCCTTCCTGTCCCTGCGGCGGGGTGGGAGGCGGAGGCAGCAGCACATCGAGCAACCGCTCCTCGGCGTTCATCTCCGCGCGATCTTCCACCTCTTCCAGCCGCTCCTCGCGCACCATATCGATGGAGATCTCCACCAGATCGCGGATGATTGATTCGACATCCCTGCCCACATAGCCAACCTCGGTGAACTTCGAGGCCTCTACCTTGAGGAATGGCGAATTCGTCAGCTTTGCCAGCCGCCGGGCAATCTCCGTCTTGCCCACACCCGTCGGCCCGATCATGATGATGTTCTTGGGCATGATGTCGTCGGCAAGGTCTGGCGTCAGCTTTTGCCGGCGCTGGCGATTGCGCAGCGCAATGGCCACGGCGCGCTTGGCGGCCTTCTGGCCCACGACATGCTTGTCCAGCTCAGCCACGATCTCGCGCGGCGTCATCTCGTCGAGCGAGAGTTCCTGTTCTTCGGCAGATGCGGGAAGATAAATAGCCATGGGTTCGATGGATTTGCGGCTCAGCCGTTAGTCCTTCAACTCCTCAATCGTGATGCGGTCATTTGTATAGATGCAGATTTCGCCGGCAATCTTCATTGCTTTCTCGGCGATCTCGCGCGCGCTCAGATTCGTATTCTCCAGCAATGCGCGCGCCGCCGCTGTTGCGTAACTTCCGCCGCTGCCGATCGCGGCAATCGGCTCGTCCGGGTCAATCACATCGCCCGATCCGGAGATCAGAAATGTCTGGCCCGCGTCGGCTACCACCAGCAGCGCCTCCAGGTTGCGCAGCATCTTGTCAGTGCGCCAATCCTTCGCCAGCTCTACGGCGGCGCGGTTCAGGTTGCCCGCATGCTGCTCCAGCTTGGACTCAAAGCGCGCAAACAGCGAGAAAGCGTCCGCTGTCGAACCGGCGAATCCGGCAAGAATCTTCTCCTGATACAGCCGGCGAATCTTCTTTGCCGTGTGCTTGAGCACGTGATCCCCCAGCGTCACCTGGCCATCGGCAGCCATCACCACCTGCCCGTTGCGGCGCACGCAGATCACCGTCGTCGAACGGACGCGGACTCGCTGGGATGCGGCATTTCTCTCTTTCAGAGCCAAGGAAAGACCTCCAGGATTGCACCGTCCGGCAGGCCCAAGATCCACGCAGACGTAACACACAGTATAGGGCAACCGTACGGCCCCGGCGCGCGCGAAGAAGAACCTGCGCCCGGTTTGACTCGACCCGCCCGGCACACTAGCTTGGAAGAGTGCGGAGCCATGCCGTTCGCGCCCGCGCCAAGGAGCATCGATGCCGATCAGATGGTTTTCGAGAAAGTGGAGCG
>JAGWML010000084.1 GCA_028873155.1 Acidobacteriota bacterium | reverse complement strand
CGGCGTGGAGCCAACGATGTAGCCGGTCTTCAAGTCCTGCGAGGTGTCGCCGGAGTTCGACGCCGCGATGCAGACCACGCCGCCGATGGTGATGGCGAGCGCGCCGAAGGCAGGTGCTGTCCAGCCGCGCACCAGAAAGACTGCGGCGGTCGCCATGAGGGTGGCGATGGTCATGCCGGAGACGGGGCTGGCGGAAGAGCCGACCAGGCCGACGATGCGCGAACTGACCGTGACGAAGAGAAATCCAAAGACGACGACGAGCAGCGACGCGGCGAGGTTGGCCTCCCAGCCGACGAAGGCGCCTGGCACGGGCTTGAACTCAAGGAAGACGAACATGCAGGCTACGATTAACGCCGAGCCGATGAGCACGACGCGCATGGAGAGGTCATTCTCTGTGCGGAGGGGTTTTGCGCGCTCGGCTGTCTTATTTGGCCCCATCGTTTTGAAGCCGTCGCGCAGCGCGCTCCAGATGGTAGGCAGTGTTTTGAGCAGCGTGATGAGCCCGGCGGCGGCCACGGCTCCAGCGCCCATCGGCTTGATGTAGGCAGCCCAGAGATCGGCGGGGCCCATTGCGGCGATGGGCGTTTGTCCTGGATAGACCGGAGCAGGCAGCGCCTTGCCGAAGAAGTAGATGAGCGGCATGACGACGAGCCACGAGAAGACGCCGCCGGCGAAGATGACGCCTGCCACGCGCGAGCCGATGATGTAGCCGACGCCGAGATATTCCGAGGTGGCGTCGGCGTTGATGGCGGAGCCCTTGAGGATGTGCTGTGGTCCGAAGTCGGGCTGATAGCCGGGCGAGCCGGGCCAGACGCCGAGGAGATTTTTGTTTTGCAGAAAGGTGTAAAGCCCGCCGAGGCCGAGGCCGAGAAAGACGCGGCTGGCCTGTGAGCCGCCCTTTTCGCCGGCGATGAGCACATCGGCGCAGGCGGTGCCCTCGGGATAAGGAAGCGCGCCGTGCTCCTGCACGATGAGCTGGCGGCGCAGGGGGATCATGAAAAGCACGCCGAGCCAGCCGCCGATGAGCGCGAGCATGAAGATGCGCGAGTATTCGAGGTCAAAGCCGAGAAAGACCAGAGCGGGCAGCGTAAAGATGACGCCCGAGGCGATGGACTGGCCTGCGTTGCCGGTGGTCTGGACGATGTTGTTCTCAAGGATGGAGGCGCGGCCGAGCACGCGCAGGATGCTGATGGAGAGCACGGCGATGGGAATGGAGGCGGCGACGGTGAGCCCGGCGCGGAGGCCCACGTAGACCGTGACCGCGCCAAAGATGAGACCGAAGAAGCTGCCCAGCAGAATGGCGCGCAGCGTCAGCTCAGGAGGATTTTCACTGGAAGGAACGAAAGGCTGGAAATCGGACACGCGGAGCCTCCAAGGCAGTCAGGCAGGGGCGAGATGCAAAGACCCCAAAAGGGGGAGTGTAGCAGCAGACGCGGACCCCATTACAGTCCGGGCGGTTCGGCGGCAAGGGCTTGGCGAGAGACGGTCCGAGCGCGTAGGGTAGGGAGCGATTCAGCTTTGGGAGACCGGGAACCCGATGACCAACCCTGCTCTTGAGCCTGCGCCCGTTCAGCGGCTGCTTTCGCTGGATGTGTTGCGCGGCATCACTATCGCCTTCATGATCATGGTCAACAACAACGGCGGGCCGGGTTCGTGGCATTTCATGAACCACGCGCAGTGGAACGGGCTGACGCCGACCGACCTTGTGTTTCCCACGTTTGTGTTTGTGGTGGGCGTGTCGATTGTCTTCGCGTTTGATGCGCGGCTGGCGCGCGGCGCGGATCGCGGCCAACTGGCGCGGCACACGGTGCAGCGGGCCGCGATTCTTTTTGTCTTCGGCGTCATCGTGAACAGCTTTCCGCTCTTCGCGCTGGCCCACATGCGTTTCTATGGCGTGCTGCAGCGGATTGCGATCTGTTATCTGGTGGCTGGACTCTTCTATCTGTATGACCAGCGCGCCTGGACGAAGGTCGCTGCCCTGGTCGCTGCGCTTGTGGGGTACTGGATTCTGGTGCGATGGGCGCCGATACCGGGTGTGGGCGTGCCGGGGCGCGATGTGCCGTTCATGGACATGACGCAGAATCTGGTTTCGTGGCTTGACCGACATCTTTTTCCTTACCACCTTTATCTCTATCCGCCAGATCACAATGTGCGCGACCCCGAGGGGCTGCTGAGCGATCTGCCCGCGATTGGCACGGCGCTGATGGGAATTCTTGCGGGTCTGTGGCTGCGCAGCCGCCGCGCGGTGGCCGCGAAGACGGCGGGCCTTGCCGGGGCAGCCGTTGTGAGCCTTGTGCTGGGCTACGGCTGGTCGCTGGAGTTTCCGCTGAACAAGAATATGTGGACGAGCTCGTTTGTGCTGGTGGCGGCAGGCTACTCGCTCGCGCTGTTCGCGGTCACCCACTGGGCCATTGAGCAGCAGGGCTGGCGCAGGGGATGGACCTGGGTGTGGCTGGTCTTTGGGTCGAATGCGATTGCGGCGTATATGTTCAGCGAGCTGCTGCCGAGCGCGCTGTACACCATGGAGTGGGGTGTTGGGCGCGGCCGCGAGAATGCGATTGGATGGGTGTTTGCGCACAGCTTTCAGCACATTCCCGAGGCGGGCTGGGCGGCGTTTGCCTACTCGGTGAGTTTCACAGCCGTGTGTTTTGTGCCGGTGTGGATTCTGTATCGCAAAAAGATCTTTTTGAAAGTCTGATGACGCCGGACGCGTGAAGCGGTCCATTGAGAAGCGGGCGCGACACCCTGCGCTTGCCCACTTATGAACGACGGTACACCGCAACCGGGCGACACGCCGGACGTGACCTCACATGAGCGCCGCGCTCGTGCGCTCGTGGAGTTTATCGTCTGCTACGCGCTGATCCTGCTGACGATCTGGACGGCGCGCCCGCTGCAACGCTGGCTGTACTGGATTGCGCTGGGGTGGGTGGTGGCGACGACGCTGCGGGATTTTCAGGGCTGGGCGGCATATGGTTTGCGCCGTGCGGGATTCTGGCGGGGCGCGTGGGTGATTGTGATGGCGGCCGTGCTGGCGGCGATGGGCGCGGCGGCTGCGGAGCATTTTGCAACCTTGCATACGCCGCATGGAGCAGAGGACTGGGTCCGCACCTTTGGCGGCTACTCGGTGTGGTCGCTGATGCAGCAGTTTCTGCTGCAGGGCTATTTTCTGCAGCGCATTCAGCGCCTGATTCCGAATCCGCGCCGGGCGGTGCTGCTGGCCGCATCGCTCTTTGCGCTAGCGCATCTGCCCAATCCGATTCTTACGCCGGTGACGCTGCTATGGGGCATTGTGGCGTGCATGGTCTTCCTGCGTGCGCGCAACATCTATCCGTTGGCTGTGGCGCACGCGATCTTCGGGATCTCCATCGCGGTGATGCTGCCGCCGCCGGTGATTCACAATATGCGCGTGGGCCTGGGCTATCTGCGCTATCGCGCGCCGCGGGCCGTTCACCTCAGCCAGAGCGACCACACGGTGTCAACGGTTGCGTGGGTGACGGCAGAGGCCCCGACACGTCTCTCGGCGCGCCAGGCGCGACCGTAGAAGACGCCGGCCAGCGCGGCCAGCAGCACATAGTGCCAGTTGAAGCCGGTTGTGCGCTTGTTCCAGTGGGAGAGGCCGAAGAGAACCGCGGTCGCTATCAGGGCCGGCGTGCGGCCGATGCGCCGCTCCAGCAGGTTCTGTACCCAGCCGCGAAAGAAGAGCTCCTCGGGAATGGCGATGAAGAGGAATGTAAAAAGATAGGCCACAAGCGCGTGTGCAAGCGAAGGCCACTCCGCATGGAAGCGAAGGAAGTGCAGCGCGAGGCCGAGCGGGATGGCGAGGGGTGCGTAGTAGGCAAATTCGCGCAGGCCGATGGCGATGTCTCTCCTGCGCAGGCGCAGATCAAAGCCCACGTCCTTCAGTTGCCTGACTCCAAGAAAGCCGTAGAGCCCTGCATCGACGAGCAGCATTTTGCCTTCGGCTGCGAAGCCGTGAGGCCATGCGGGTTCGAGCCAGCGCAGGTCTACCGCGAGGCCAAGGCCAGCGAGCAGGAGCAGGTCGCGCCAGGTGCCGCGTTGTTCGGGGTCGGCTGATGCAGCCGCGTCCGAGAGCCACGCAATGAGAGCCGGGACCAGAGCATAGACCGCGAGCCATAGGGGATGGAGAATGCCAAACGCCGAGGTCGTGAGCGCATAGGGAACGCAGAGAAGCGAGGGCAGGCCGATGCGCAGCCAGAGGGGCAACCGCTGCGGCAAAGTGCGAAACTGCTCCGGTACGAACGCTGCCGCGAGCATCGGCAGCAGCGCAAGAACGGCGGCAAGAAGAATGGTTGGTTGCAGAAGTGCGTGGGTATCCATGGGCGCGGGCTAATCGGGCGCGGACTGCCGCACCGGGCGGAAGAGCCACGCGAGCAGCAGCGCGAAGAGCAGTCCTCCGACGGTGAATTTGAGCCAGACAGGCGCGTGCGAGGGTGAGAAGAATCCTTCGAGCAGGCCGGCGAGGATGAGCAGGGGGATGATGCCGGCGACGAGTCGCGTGGCTTCTGCGCCGCCGATGGCGACCGAGTCGCGCCAGCGCCATGGGCCGGGAAAGACCATGGAGTGGCCGAGCCGCAGGCCCGCCGCGCCGGCGATGATGATGGAAGGCAGCTCGAGCGCGCCATGGGGCGCGACAAAGCTCCAGAGCGCGAGCGACATGGCGTACTGGTGGCAGGCGGCGGCGATGACGCCGAGCATCATGCCATTGACGTAGAGATAGAAGAGCGTGCCGAGTCCGAAGGCAATTCCGCCAGCGAAGGTGGCGAAGCTCACGGTGAGGTTGTTGGTCATGATGGCGCTGGATGCGGCGGGAGCCATGGCCACCACGGATTTTGTCCACATCTCGTGCTTCTCCATCGTGGCGATCATGGCCGGTCCTACAAAGTGCCGCATGAAGTCAGGCCGGGCGCTGGTGAGGACTGCGCCAAACATGCCCCACGCCAGCGAGATGAGAAGCGATGCGACGACAAAGGAGACGTTCCGCTGGAAGACTGCGGGATACTCATCGCGCAGAAAACGCAGCAGCGATGCCGCGCTCGTCTTTCTGCCCGAGTAGATGATATGGTGGGCGCGGGCGAGGAGTTGATTGACATGAGCGGAGTAGGACTGCGCCGTTGCGTCGCCCCGCAGCACGGAAAGGTCCGCCGCCGATTGACGATAGAGCAGCGCGAGCTCTTCCAACTCCGGGCGGCTTATTGCGCCCAGACCGCTCTGCTCGGCCCGCGCGAGCAGGTGCGCCAGCCTTTCCCAGTGCGGGCGCCGCTTGCGCAGCCATTGGTTGGAGATGACGTGGGCCATGGAATCACGGATGGACGCAAACGCAGACCAGCTTAGCATTGATACACCCGAACTGGTTCCCATTGCGCTGCCTGTCGCGGGCATCGGCAGCCGTTTTGTCGCTCTGCTGATCGATATGCTGATCTGGCTCGCGGCTGTTGCTCTGCTCACGCTTCTGTCGTGGTGGCTGCGCCCGGCTGTCGCCGCATTTTCCAAGATCTCTGCGCAGTGGCAGGCAGCGGTTTATGTCTTCGTGCTGTTTGTTCTGAACTGGGGCTATTTCACGCTGTTTGAAGCCTTCTGGGGCGGGCGCACGCCGGGCAAGCGCCTCTTTGGCATTCGCGTGATTCAGCGCTCGGGCCGCTCCATTGGACTGCTTGAATCGATGGCGCGGAACCTGCTGCGCTTTGTGGATCAGATTCCCTTCTGCTATGCGGTGGGCGCCATCGCGATCTTTGTCACGCGGCAGCATCAGCGGCTCGGCGATCTGGTTGCCGGGACGCTTGTCGTCCGCGAACAGGCACAGGAGACGCCACTCTGGGCAGCGGGTGCGCTGCCGGAGGTCGCGGCTGCTGCAGGTCCGGATGGCCTTGCGAGGGACAGCGGCGCCTGTCCGGCATTTCCACCCACGGCGGTGGCGCGGCTGACGGCAGACGACCTCATGGTGATCGAGAGCTTCTTTGCCCGGCGGCTGGACCTGCCGGAGGCGACTCGGCACGATCTTGCCCGGCGCCTTGCCGATGGCGTCCTCTCCCGAATGGGACTGGCGTCAGGCCCGGAACTGGCTCCGGAGGCCATTTTGGAACGGGCTGCGTACCAGGTGCGGGAGCTGGGCAGGCTTCAGGAGCCTGAGGGAGGAGGCTGAGTCCTGGGAGAGCGCACAGAGGAGGTTACGGCCAGAATGAACTGCGTGTGCGAGTGGAGTGCCTGGAAGCGGCTGAGAATTACCAATGGAGAACGATTCCATCTATTGCAAATGATTCATTATAAGTGTTTTGGATACATTTGATGTATCCCACCCGATGACATTAACTGGCAATTGCATTCCTTTGAAACTTCCTCTTGACAACTTATGTGTTGCGGGATTGTAATCACTCCGGTCTTTGCGAACAGGGGCGCAGCTCAGACGACTTAAACGTTTGAGCACGGGAATTCCAAAAGATGTAGAAAGTGGTTTCCCGATCTCCAGAAGTATGGAGAAATTGAGTTCGCGAGGCACGGTGTCCGGACCTTCAATGGTGCGGGCCGGATAGAACGGTCGTGATCTGCTGGGGTACTGAGGAGCGCTTCGGCAGAGCGTGCAATGAGCAGATAAACCCCGCAAGCCGGCATCCTAGAAGGCCGGCGGTTGACCATCAGAAACCTGGGGTCAAACCGTGAAGATGGGTTTAGCCGCGTGGCGAATGAAAGAGTAAAGGGATTTTCTACTTGACATTTGTTACGCGCACCGCATTAAATGGCACGGTTGCAGTTCGGGGACTTCTGGAAAATCGATGTATCTGAGCGAAGTTGAATCCAGCCTTCGGCATCAGCCGAGCGGCTCTCTTCAAAGAGGGCGTTCGAGCTGTGTCTGTGTATCTGCAGGCGATGCTGGCCGGATGGTTTCGCGAAGCCTGGGCATCGAGAGCAATTCCGAGGATCCCATCCGCGTCGAGAATGCACTTCAACCGATTTCACTCGTCTAGACGGGGAAGCAACATGAAGCAGCACAACCTTGAAAAGGAAGGTCACATGAGACAAACGAGATACAGGTTCCTTCTGTTGCCGTTGTTCTTCGTGCTGGCATGCGCCGGAGCATTTGCGCAGGCCAACTCGGATATCACCGGCATCGTGACAGACCAGACTGGAGCGGTGGTACCGGGCGCGACATTGACGCTCACCAGTCAGGCCACTGGATTCACCAAGACCGCCGTAAGCAGCGAAACCGGCTTGTATGATTTTGCCGGACTGAACCCCGCAAACTACGACCTGAAAGTGACCGCCAAGGGCTTTCAGACCTACGTACAGAAGGGCGTCGTCGTCAACACCTCGATGACCTTCCGTGTTGACGTGAAGCTGACCATCGGCACCGAAGCCCAGACCGTTACGGTCGAAGCCGACGCGCTGACGGTGCAGGCCGACTCGAACGTGGTCAGCACGCTGATCAGTTCGACGGAAATCACGCAGCTGGCAACGGAAAACCGCAACTTCGCAGCTCTTGCTGCTCTGGGTCTGGGCGTCAGCTCTGCCCTGCCCTCGAGCAACACGCCAACGTCCGTTGCATCCAACTTCTCCATCTCGGTCAACGGCCTTCGTGAGAGCCACAACATCTGGCTGATCGACGGCGGCGAGTCGGATGACCGCGGCGGCGCCGGCGGCATGCAGATCATGCCTTCGCAGGACGCCATCGCCGAGTTCACGATGATGACCTCCAACTATCCGCCGGATTACGGTATCTCTTCGGGCGCCACCATGAGCCTTTCGCTCAAGAGCGGCACGCAGAAGTACCACGGCGAACTGTGGGAGTTCAACCGTACCCCGAACTACAACGCTGTCCAGGACATCGCGAACAGCAAGACCGACGTCCACTACAACATTTTTGGCGGCAACCTCGGCGGACCGTTGTTCATTCCGCATGTCTACAACACCAACCGTCAGAAGACCTTCTTCTTTGTGAACGAAGAGTGGCGCAAGATTCTGACTGGCGCCGGCACCAACGTGCAGAACACGCTGGACAATGCTGACCGCCCGGTTTCGGGTCAGGACCTGCACTACGTGGCTCCGGCCTTCGCCAAGAGCACGACCCTCAAGGTGCCCAGCGTCGCCGCGAGTTCCTACTACGCGACCAACGTGCTGGCTCCGATGGGACTGGTTCCCGGCGCGGCGCCCGGCACAGCCGGCGGCTTTGCCACCGACTCGGCCGGCAATGCGATCATCCCGCATCAGTTGTTTGACAACAACGGCGTTGCGTACCTGAACACCCCCGCAATTCCGAAGCCGACCAACACGTCGAACGACCAGGTGATTGCGAACCCCGCGAATGCCATCAATGTGCGCGATGACATCTTCCGCATCGACCACAAGTT
This sequence comes from Acidobacteriota bacterium, assembly GCA_028873155.1. Lineage (GTDB taxonomy): Bacteria > Acidobacteriota > Terriglobia > Terriglobales > Acidobacteriaceae > Telmatobacter. The sequence goes on along the minus strand of JAGWML010000084.1, from coordinate 3,055 downwards.
CAACGACAAGTGGGCGATCCTCGGCCACTTTATCCATGACAGCGTGACGCAGGGCAACGCCTCGCCGATGCTGGGCTGGCTGTGGGCGAGCTTCAACTCGATCACCAGCACCCTGTCGAACCCGGCGTACAGCTCCGCCATCAAGTTGAGCGGAACCATCAATCCGAACCTGCTGGTGGAAGCCAGCATCAACTATGACGGCAACATCATCAACATCACCAACAGCGCTGCCGGCCAGCTGCCTTCCGGCTGGAACTCGAGCAATCCGCTGACGCCTGCCTTCAAGGTGACCAAGAACTCGCTGCCGGGCATCGGCTACATTGGCCCGTACAGCGTGGCTGAGGACACCGGCTCGGCACCGTGGCACAACGCCGCGCAGGACTTCGAGCCGCGCGTGGACGTCTCGTACACCATGGGCAAGCACGCCATGAAGTACGGGTTCAGCTACAACCGCTACACCAAGAACCAGCAACTGTTCGGCGACCAGCAGGGCACCTTCAACTTCGGTCAGCTCTCCGGTGACAGCTTCATGGATCTTGCCATGGGCCTTTCCACGGGATACGGCCAGTTCCAGGCAACGCCGATTCGCCACTACGTCAACCAGACGCCTTCGGCGTATGTGATGGACAACTGGCACGTGACCCCGCGCCTCAGCCTGCAGATTGGACTTCGTTATGACGCCCTGCCGCATGCCTGGGAGCGGAACAACGACGTGGCCAACTTTGATCAGGCCAACTTCCTGTCGAGCCAGATTCCTGTATGGAATGGCAACCTGGTTGGCAGCGCGACGCAGGGCCTGCTCAGCTACAACTCAGCCAAGTTCTACGTCAACGGCATGGGCCTCGCGGGTCAGAACGGCTTCGCGCGCGGCCTGGTCAACAACGACTACAAGACGCTGCAACCCCGCGTCGGCTTCTCCGAGGATCTCCTCGGCGACGGCAAGACGATTCTTCGCGGCGGCTTCGGCACCTTCTTTGAGCGCATGCAGGGCAACGATATCTACAACGCGGCCACCAATGCGCCCTTCGCCAACAACGCGGGCATCAGCAACACCTATTTCAGCAAGCCGGGTGTGAGCTGGAACGACAACTCCAACGCAGCGGCTGCCGGACTGCCAGTCTTCGTCACCAGCGTGACAAGCCTGGCGCACAGCTACCCGGCGCCGGCCGTGGCGCAGTTCAGCCTTGGTTTGCAGCGTGAGGTCTCGCCCTCCGTCGTGTGGGTGGTGCAGTACGTTGGCAACATGGCATGGCACCAGAACATCGAGCGCAACATCAACAACATGCCTCTGAACATCGACATGGCTGTTCGTTGCGATGCCGGTGACGGTGGCAACAACTTCAACGCAGGCGCGGGTCCCAAGGGCACGGGTGACACCTGCCCGGCCGCAACCACGAACTGGGCGCAATACGGCCAGGGCGGCATCTATATTCCGCCTGTTGGTGACGGCACGAAGGGAACCTACGTTGGCCAGCCGCAGAACCTGTCCAACTCAAACATCTACCGTACCTTCCAGGGCTGGGGCGCGATCAACCAGCAGGAAAACACCACCAACGGCAACTACAACGGTTTCCAGACCGGCCTCCGTATCCAGAACCGCTGGGGCTTCTCCGGCGAGGTGGACTACACCTGGTCCCACGAAATCGATCTCACCAGCTCGGATCTGACACCGATCAGCAACCCGTTCAACCTGAAGTATGACAAGGCGTCGGGCAACCTCGATCGTCGTCAGATTCTCAACATCAACTACATCTATCAACTGCCCATCTTCGCCAAGAGCACCGGGCTGCTTCACTCCATCGCGGGCGGCTGGCAGATTGCCGGCACGGCCATCGACGAGACGGGTCTTCCCGGCTCGGGCGCGCTCAACTACCACGGCCCCGGCGTCTCGATGTCGTATGACTCGATTGGTCTGGGCGGCGGCTACACGAACCGTCCGAACGTAAACGGCAAGGTGCATCGTCTGAACAAGGCGAGCAAGTACTTCGACACAACCCAGTTCAGCTTCCCGGTTCCAGCATGGGACGGCGGGCCGAACCAGGGCTTTGGCAACTCGGGCAGGGACTCGATCATCTTCCCGGGCCGTGTCGACTTCACCACCTCGCTCTACAAGAACTTCGACATCCGCGAAGCCGCGCACTTTGAGCTTCGTTTCGAGTCGTTCAACACCCTCAACCACGCAGAGTGGAACAACCTCAACACGTCGTTGGGTGCAGGCACGTTCGGTCAGGTGACCGGCGCGTATGACTCCCGTACGCTCGAGTTGGGCGGCAAGTTCGTGTTCTAGATCGATCCTCCAAACGGGGCGCAGCGGGCTTGCCTGCTGCGCCCTTCTTTTTTGTGCCGGCAAAATTGCGCTCGCGGGAGCTTAAGCGCGAGAATATCTTCAGCGCCATGGCAGGCGCACGACGCAAAGCGAAAGGAAGTCGCGTGGTCCGGGGGCTTGGCTTCACTCTCATTCTGGGATGCCTCCTGCATCCGCTTCCAGGCTTTGCGCAGTCGGCGCCGAGCCCTTCGGCGATACGGCAGAGCGCCCTTGCCCTTGAACAGCAGGGACGGAATGACGAGGCTGCCAGCCAATGGCGGGCGCTGCTGAAACTCGCGCCCAGCGATCCAGAGCCGTATGCGCATCTGGGCCTGATTGAGTCGCGCCAGGGGAATTTCAAGGAAGCCGCTGGCTTCTATCGCAAGGCGCTGAGCATCGGTCCGAAGTTGCCGAGCGTCGAGCTCAATCTAGGCCTCGCGCTCTTCAAAGGCGGCGAACTGAAAGAGGCCGCCGCGGTCTTCCAGCCCATGGTGCAACAGCTTCCACCGGCATCGGCGCAGGCGCAGCAGGTGACCTTGCTGCTGGGCATGACGTACTACGGCATGGCTGAATACGCGCAGGCGGTTCCGTACCTGAAGGCCGCTTCGGAACGGGATCCGCAAAGTCTCCCTCTGCTACTTGCGCTGGCGCACAGCTATCTCTGGTCGCGGCAATTCAAGGCTGTACTGGATGTCTACCAGAAGATTCTTGCCGTGAATCCGGACTCCGCAGAGGCTGACATGCTGGCCG
>JAGWML010000083.1 GCA_028873155.1 Acidobacteriota bacterium | reverse complement strand
GCCTAGATGCACAGGGCAAAGTGGTGGCGTGGCGGCAGCATCTGATTACCTTCGGCGAGGGCGCGCACGCGGCTTCATCGGCGGGTATTGGTGCGGAAGAGTTTCCTTCCGGGCGCGTCCCGAACTACTTCATCGGCCACACGGCCATGCCGCTGTGGCTGCGCACGGGGCCTATGCGTGCGCCGGGCGCAAACGCGATTGCATTTGCGGGCCAGTCGTTTCTGGATGAGGTGGCTGTCGCGGCGGGCCGCGATCCGCTGGATCTGCAACTGGAGCTGCTCGAGGCCACGCCGGTGCCGATGCCGGAGAGTGACCAGCAGGCGCAGCGCGGGCCGGAGGAATATCGCTTCCATGCGGAGAGACTGGCCGGGGTCCTGCGGCAGGTGGCGGAGGAGAGCGGCTGGCGCAAGCGAAAGTCTGGCTCGGGCACGGGCATGGGCATTGCCGCCTATTCCTGCCATCTGGGCTACTCCGCGCAGGTGGCCGAGGTGAGCGTGGATGCGGATGGCAGCGTGCGCGTGCATCGCTTCTGGGTGGTCAACGATGTGGGCCGCCAGATTATCAATCCCTCCGGCGCACATGCGCAGGTGGAAGGCGCAATCCTGGAAGGCATGAGCCACACCATGATCGAGGTCACGCTCGCCGCCGGACGCATCGAGCAGGCGAACTTTACGCAATATCCGCTGATGCGGATGCCCCAGATGCCCGAGATTCACATATCGTGGCGCATCACGCCGAACTCGCCCACCGGGCTGGGCGAACCGGCGTTGCCGCCGGCGATTCCGGCGATCTGCAACGCGATCTTTGCTGCAACCGGAAAGAGGGTGCGGACGCTGCCACTGCCGCGGAGTGGATTCCGGCTGGCCTAGCTCTGTGACACCGCAGCGCGCGAGGGTCCGGGCATCGCTCGCGCTCTCCGGCATCGCGCCACACGGCGGGTCTCTTACAATAGTCGCGACTGCGCGGCTGGAAGAGACGCATGACCGCTGCGCGGCGTGGAGGTGCCGATATGTCAATTCTGACCGGGCCGAAGCTCAGCGCGCGGCTTGCGGAGCTGCCGAAGTGGCAGGTGGAGCAGGGGGAGTTGGTGCGAACCTTTGCCTTCAGGGATTTTCGCGCCGCGCTCGCATTTGTCAACGAGGTGGGGGAGTGTGCGGAACGAGCCGGACACCACCCCGATATCGACATCCGCTACAATCGCGTGCGCCTGGCGCTGGTGACGCACGATGCCGGCGGGCTCACGGAGAAGGACTTTGCCCTGGCTGCGGAAGCAGACAAAGTGAGTGAAAGAGCGTGAGTCTTAGAAATTCCAATAGACACACTTCTTGCTATTTGACATGATGGAATGTGCGGCAATCGTCGTCACGCCGTGTGTCAGCGCTGGCGGTGACGAGCACGGTAATGTTGCAGCGTAGTTGAGCGCGAGAGCCGCAAGTTCCGCACCGGCCTGCGCAGAGTGTGGTGAGAAAGCCGAAGGAGTTCCCGTTGCGCATTTCGCTCTTTATTACCTGTTACAACGACACCTTGTTTCCCGAGACCGGCAAGGCTGTGGTGTGCGTGTTGGAGCGGCTGGGGCACACGGTCGAGTTCCGGAAAGAGCAGACCTGTTGCGGACAGATGCACTGGAACACGGGCTACCTGAAGGAGGCAGTGCCGATCATCCGGCACTTTGTCGACGTGTATCGCGACGCGGAGCTGGTGGTGGCGCCGTCGAGCTCCTGCGTGTCCATGATGCGGGATCACTATCTGAAGGCGGCCGAGATGGTGGGCGATGCAAAGCTCGCCGCGGATGTGGAGGCGCTGCTGCCGCGGGTCTACGAGTTCACCGAGCTGCTGGTGAAGAAACTGGGCGTAGAAGATGTTGGCGCGACGTTCCCGCACAAGGTGACGCTCCACACAAGCTGCCACTCGCAGCGCAGCCTGCACCTGGGCGACATTCCTGTGCGTCTTTTGAACAAGGTGCGCGCGCTGGAGTTGCTGCCGATCGAGAATCCGCAAGAGTGTTGCGGATTCGGCGGAACGTTCTCAATTAAAAATGCGGATGTGTCGTCTGCCATGCTGGCGGAGAAGGTGCGCACGGTTCTGAATACGCGCGCCGAGGTGTGTACGGCGGTGGACAACTCCTGCCTGATGCACATCTATGGCTCGCTGCACCGGCAGCGCACGCTGGTGCGCACGGCGCACATTGCCGAGATTCTCGCCTCGACAGGGGGCATGCAATGAACGCGCCGTATGGTTCTCACTGGGCGGATCGCAGCTTTCCGGAGGCGGCGAAAGAACTGCTGGCCGACTCGCAGGTCCGCAGGAATGTGCGCCATGCGACCGATGTGATTCAGGCCAAGCGTAATCGCGTAGTGGGCGAGCTGCCAGACTGGGAGGCGCTGCGCGAGGCTGGTTCGGCAATCCGCGCGCATGCGCTGGAGCATCTCGACGAGTACCTCGTGGAATTCGAGCGCAACTGCACGCGCGCAGGCGGAACAGTGCACTGGGCGCGCAATGCCGCCGAGGCGAACCGCATCATTCTTGAGCTGATTCAGCTCCACGAGGCCAAAGAGGTCATCAAGATCAAGACCATGACCTCAGAGGAGATTGGCCTGAACCGCAACCTCGAGGCCAACGGCATTCGGCCGCACGAGACAGACCTGGCAGAGCTCATCGTACAGCTCGGCCATGACAAGCCCTCGCACTTCGTGGTGCCTGCGCTGCACAAGAATCGCCAGCAGGTGCGCGAGATCTTTCAGCGCGAGATGCATCTGCCGGAACTCGGCGACAAGCCGGAGGATCTCTGCGCGGCGGCGCGCACCTATCTGCGCGAAAAGTATCTGCGCATCAAGGTGGCAGTCTCCGGCGCGAATTTCCTTGTCGCGGAGAACGGTGCTGTCTGCATTGTGGAGTCGGAAGGCAACGGGCGCATGTGCCTTACGTTGCCGGATGTGCTGATCTCGCTGGTGGGCATTGAAAAGGTGATTCCGCGCTTCCGCGATCTGGAGGTCTTTCTGCAGACGCTGCCGCGGTCGGCCACTGGCGAGCGCATGAATCCGTACAACTCCATCTGGACGGGCGTGCACGAGACCGACGGACCGAAGGAGTTTCATGTTGTCCTGCTCGACAATGGACGCAGCCCGATCTTGAGCGATGCCGAGTCGCGCCAGACGTTGAAGTGCATCCGTTGCGCCGCGTGCCTGAATGTGTGCCCTGTCTATCACCAGACGGGCGGGCACGCGTATGAGTCGGTTTATCCAGGGCCAATTGGCGCGATTCTGACGCCGCAGTTGCACTCCATGGATCGCGGACGGACGCTGCCGTATGCTTCGTCCCTCTGTGGCGCGTGCTACGAGGTGTGCCCGGTGAAGATCAACATTCCCGAGGTGCTGATCCATCTGCGCGGCAAGGTGGTGGAGCAGGACCAGCGTACTCTGGGCGGCAAACTGGGCGTGTGGAACATCGGCATGCAGGCCGCCGGGTTTGTGATGGGCAGCGCGGGTCGCTTTACGCTTGCGCAGCACATGGGCCATCTCGCCCAGAAGCTGTTTGTTTCGAAGAGCGGATTCATCGAGCGATTGCCGTTCATGCTGTCGGGCTGGACGCAGACGCGGGATCTGAAGGCGCTGCCGGCGCAGAGCTTCAGAGATTGGTGGGCGCATCGGGAACTGAATGGCAGCACGAAGAATGGCGCTGCAAGGGAGGATCGCGATGGCCAGTGAAAGCGATGCACGGACGGCGATCCTGAGCAGCATTCGCGGCGCGCTGCGTGTGTCTGCTGAGCGCGAACCCAACGCACGCGAGACGGAGTATGCTGCCGTGTCGCGGGAGTATAAACAGAGTTCAACGAAGAGCACGGAGGAACTGCTGGAGCTCTTTACGCATCGGCTGGCCGAGTATGATTCCGGGGTGATGCGCGTCGCTCCTGCGCAGATACCGGATGCCATCGCAGAGTTGCTGCGCGCGCGCGGAAGAGCGAGCATTGCGATTCCTGAAGGCCTGCCGGCGGAATGGCTGCCAGCCGGATTTCAGTTTGTGCAGGCTTCCGCCTTGGATGCGCATCAGCTCGACAAACTGGATGGCGTCCTGACCGGTTGCACGGTCGCGATTGCAGAGACGGGCTCCGTTGTACTGCAGAATGCTCCATCGCAGGGGCCCCGCAAGCTCTCACTGGTGCCCGATTACCACCTCTGCATCGTCTTTGCATTGCAGATTGTCGAGACTGTTCCGGAGTGCTTTACGCGCCTTGATGCGACATCAAACCTTCCGACGACTTTCTTCTCGGGACCGTCGGCCACTGCGGACATCGAGATGACGCGCATCAAGGGCGTGCATGGGCCGCGCTTTCTGGATGTGTTGATCGTCGCAGAGTGATGTGCACGCACATCGTCCGCACAGCGGCTGAAAGTCATTCCGTCTGTTTCGCGCGCGCGCCGCGCCAGTAGAGAAAGAGTCCCAGCAGAATCGAGACGAGCGTGCCGCCAACCAGCTTGAGCTCAAAGCCCAGCTTGTCCGAGGAGTCGCCCGGCGGAACGAGCGATACCGCGATGCCAAGCAGGACCACGAGAAAGCCGAGCCCACCCGCAATCCATGCGCCCGCGACACCGCCGGGGACAAGCACGGCGTGCGGATTGTTTTTGCGGTCTTTGCGCCGGGCCAGCTTGATCACCGCCGCAAACATATACAGAAACGGGATGAAGTAGAGGATGATGGCCGCGTCAATCAGGAACTGATAGGCGCCGCGCGTTGTTTCGTTCACCTGACTCACCAGCAGAATGCCGCCGGAGATGCCGGCCTGCACGAGGATAGAGACGTAGGGCGTTTTCCATCGTGGATGAATCTTGCCAAACGCTGCCGGCAGGTAACGGTCAATGCCGACGACGAAGGGCACGCGTGCGACGCCGGCAACAGTGGACCCCACACCGCCCGCATTTCCTGCCGTCACGAGGATGGCCGCGAGAATGCCGAGGAATCCGAGTCGCATCGCAACCGAGCCGATGGTGATTGCATGAAAGACGCCGCTCTGCGGGTCAATCTCCGTCGCAGGGACCAGCGCCAGCACGGAGAACGTGCCCACGATGTACATCAGTGCAATCAGCGCGCCCGCACCAAAGACTGCGCGAGGCAATGTGCGCTGTGGATTGTGTACTTCTTCGCTCATGGCGGAGACGAGTTCGAGGCCCGTGAAGGCGAATGCAATCTGCGACCAGAAGTTCACCGTGTCCCAGTTCCACGCGGGCAGCATGTTGGCGAGCGTGAAGTGCGTGGCAGAGCCGCGATGGAGCGCAACCACTGCGGCAATGCCGGCGAGCATCATCAGCGGGACGTAAGTGCCCACGCCGCCTGCGTTCTGGAGCCACTTGCCGATGTTGAGGCCGATGATGTTGAGTAGCACGGCGACCAGCAGCATGGCCAGTGAAACAACCAGAAGGAAGGTGCGGTCCTGTGCGAGGGCGATGCCGCGCCCGCCGATGATGTAGGCAGACATGGAGGCGCTGGCCAGCAGCAGGCCAGGGAAGTAGAAGACGGTGTAGATCCAGTAAGTCCAGCCGGCGATGAAGCCGTGAAAGTCGCCGAAGGCCTCGCGCGACCAGACGTAGAGGCCGCCCTCATGCGGAAAGCGCGACGAGAGTTCGTTGATGACGAGCGCTCCGGGCACAAAAAAGAAGACGGCGGCAAGAACCCAGAGGCTGATGGATGAGGTGCCGTTATGTCCCGCGGCGGCGATCCAGCGGGGCCCCAGCACGGCTGCAATGTTGAAGAGCAGCACATCCCAGAAGCCCATCGTTTTACGCAGCTCTGTCTTTGAGTCAGTTGCTCGGCCAGTCGAAATTGTCATCGTGCCATCCGGTGCGGCGATCCAGGTCCGTCACGCTCCCGAGAATCATAATGGACGACGGCGACAGGTGTATGTACAGTCGCTGTGCGGGACGCCCTGCATCTGTAACCGTGCGCATCCACCGCACTGGCCGCGGGCCGAACGCGCTCTGCGAAAATAGGGAAGAATGCTTTCACTGCAAAATGCCGGCAAGCGCTTCGGCGCACGCGTGCTGTTTATGGAAGCCAACTGGCTCATCCGCAGCAACGAGAAGACGGCGCTGGTCGGCGCCAACGGCACCGGAAAATCGACGTTGATGAAGGTGCTCGCCGGCCTTGAGCTGCTGGACTATGGCATGCTCCAGCAGACACGCGGCATGAGTATCGGCTACCTGCCGCAGGAAGGTTTGCGGCTGACCGGTCGCAGCGTCTTTGACGAGTGCCTGACGGTCTTTGACGAACTCCGCGGGATGCAGACGGAGAGCGAGCGCCTGGCCGCGCAGCTTGCCGAGTTGGACCATGCCAGCGCCGAGTATGAAGCCGCTGCCGAGCGCTACTCCATGCTGCAGGAGCGCTTTCACGCGCTGGATGGTTATGCGCTCGATGCGCAGGTGGGCAGCGTGCTCACTGGCCTTGGCTTTGGCAAGGAAGACTGGGCGCGGCAGACCGACGAGTTCAGCGGCGGCTGGCAGATGCGCATTGCTATGGCCAAGCTGCTGCTGGCCAAGCCGAATCTGCTGCTGCTCGACGAGCCAACGAATCATCTCGATCTGGAGACGCGCAACTGGCTGGAGGAGTATCTCAGGAGCTATCCCTTCGGCTACATCCTCATCTCGCACGACCGGTATTTTCTGGATGTCACGGTGGATCGCACGGTCGAGATCTGGAACAAGCGGCTCACGATCTACTCCGGCAACTACACGAAGTATCTGACGCAGAAAGAGGATCGACGAGCGCAGCTGGAGGCTGCGTATCGCAATCAGCGCGAGCAGATTGAGCATCTCGAAGCCTTCATCAACCGCTTCCGCTATCAGGCGACGAAGGCCAAGCAGGTGCAGAGCCGCATCAAGGAACTCGAAAAGATCGAGCGCATTGAGATTCCGGAAGAAGAGCCGGTGATCCACTTCAAGTTTCCGCAGCCACCCCCCTCGGGCCGCATTGTGGTGGAGGCGGAAGGGCTTTCAAAGAGTTACGGGCCCAAGCAGGTTCTCAACAATGTGCGCTTCTCCATCGAGCGCGGCGACCGCGTCGCTCTGGTGGGCGTGAATGGCGCGGGCAAATCGACACTCATCAAGCTTCTCACCGGTATGGAGCAGGCCACGGGGGGAACCATTAAGCTGGGCCACAACGTGGTCACCGAGTATTTTGCACAGGACCAGTACAAGGTGCTGGACGGCGAGGCGCGCATGCTGGACGACATCAGCCGCGCGGCGCTGAAGGTGCCGGAATCAGCGTTGCGCTCGCTGCTGGGATGCTTCCTCTTTTCCGGTGACGATGTCTTCAAGCGCCTGGGTGTGCTCTCCGGCGGAGAACGCAACCGCTTCGCCCTTGCGCGGATTCTGGTGTCGCCGTCGAACTTCCTGCTGCTGGACGAGCCGACCAACCACTTGGACATGCGCGCGAAGGACGTGCTGCTGGACGCGCTGGATGCTTTCAGCGGGACTGTCATCTTTGTGTCGCACGACCGCTACTTCATCGACCGGCTGGCGACGCGCGTGCTGGAAGTGGAGAACGGCGGCGTGACGACGTATGAGGGCAACTACGAGGACTATCTGCGCAAAAAGGAATCGCTGGCGCTGGGAGCGGCTGCGGCCGTATCTGCTCCGCCCCGTGGTGAAACGCGGGAATCTGTGCAAGCTGTCCAGAATACGAGTCCATCCAGCACGACCATCGTGATTGAAGGCGGGCCCGATGACACGGCCAGGAAGCGGCGTCTGAATCCCATCAAGCAGAAGCAGATGGAAGACCGCTGCGCGTTTCTCGAAGAAGAAGTCCCGCGTGTTGGGGCTTCCTTGGCACACACCGAACAGCAACTGGGTGTCTTTATTTCCGCGGCGGAGACGGAGCGGCTAACAAAGCTGGCTGAGGAACTGCGTGCGCAGGCGGCCTCGCTCACCGAGGAGTGGGAAGAGCTGATGCTGCAGTTGGAAGGCGCGTAAGGCGGCGCCTTGAAAACACGCAAATCCTTTGATGGCGCAAGCTCGGCAGTGCCGCGAAGCGCATAACGAATATGGAAAGGGCTTCAGTTTCTGAGATACTCTTAGCAAATTTAATCGGTTTGTTTTTGTCATGAGTATGACCCACAAGACAGCACCTGCAAGTCGAAGATTTTGGCAAATCGACCCGAATCATCTAACGGTTCGCGATGTTTTGGTGCTTATTCCGATCGTTCTTTTGTCTTTCGCCCTGATCATCGGGCTTAATCGCTGGATTGGGCGCCCTGATAGCACAAAATGGGGCGGCCTCGTGCTCGACACAGGCGTTCTGTTCCTTTTCCTCATTTACAAAAGTAAGGATTTTCTACTTCGCAAATCATTTTGGATGTTCGTCACGTTGTTCTTCGCTTTCCACCTTGCGGTATGGATCACGTTTTTACTCCACGTCGAGCAATGGGGGCTGCTTGGCTTTAACTTGATGGCCTTCGAGGTACTTCCTTTCTTCTACTTCAGAGACATGTTCCGATAGCCACTGGGGCAAAGCTGTCGTAGATAATCAAAAGAAGATGGCCCTTTTATGGAATCCCGAGAGCTGGTCGCAGCGGCTGGCTGAACTGGAGGCGCGGTCCGGCGAGCTGAAAGAGGCTCCCCTGCGCCGTGACGTGCGCTCGCTGGGCACGCTGCTGGGCGCGGTCCTGCGCGAGCAGGCCGGCGATGCGTTGTATCAGCAGGTAGAAGCGCTCCGGCAGGGCACGATTCGCCGGCGCGACGCCGAAGCCCGCGGCCGCGCTGAAGAAGCGGCGCAGCATGGAGCCAACGCGCTGGACCTGGTTCACTCGCTGCCTGTAAACCGGGCGATCCTTCTGTCGCGCGCATTTGCGTTTTACTTTGAGCTCATCAATCTTGCGGAGACGAATCACCGCAAGCGTCGGCGTATTGCGCTGCAACTAAGCGGCGAAGCCGGACGGCAGCGCGGATCGCTGGCCGGAACGCTGGCAGAGATGCGCCGCGTGGGCATCAGCGCGGAAGACGCGATGGCATGGCTGCGGCGCGTGCTGATTGTGCCGGTCTTTACCGCGCACCCCACTGAGGTGGCGCGGCGCTCGGTGATGTCGAAGCGCCGCCGCATCGGCGAGTTCCTCACAACGCTCGATCGGATTCCGGTTCCAGAACAGGACCTTGCGCGGCTGGAAGAGATGGTGCTGGCAGAGATCACGAGTCTCTGGCAGACAGATGAGGTGCGCTCGCGCCGGCCCACTGTGTACGACGAGATCAAGATGGGGCTCGACTACTACGATGTCTCCATCTTTTCCACGCTGCCATCGCTCTATCGCGAGATTGCAGAGGCGTTGCGCGCATCCTACGGCCTTGAGCTGGAGCCGCATGAGCTGCCGCAGGTGCTGCGCTTCGGCTCGTGGATCGGCGGCGACCGGGACGGCAATCCGTTTGTCACGCCGGACGTCACCCGCGACGCGATCCAACTGGCGCGCGGGCACCTGCTGCTCTACTACCAGCGGCGGCTCAATGCCATCATGGACCTGCTCACCACGAGCGCGCAGCAGAAGCCGGTGAGCCCCGAGCTGATGAAGAAGCTCGACGCGTATATCCAGCAGGTGCACACACCCGAGGCGCAGGTCTTTGGCGCACAATACGAGTTTGAGTACTACCGTCGCTTCGTCATTTGTCTGAAGGCGCGCGTACAACGCACATTGGAACGGCCCGCGCCTGAGCCCGGACCTCTGCCGGTGATGGCCTACACGCTGGCCCAGGGCCAGGACAAGCTGACGCAGGCGTTGCCGCCCTACAGCGCGGTCGCAGAGTTCGTAGAGGACCTGGAGACGCTGCGTGCGTCGCTGGCGGCGAACGGTGGCGTGCGCATTGCGCGCACATTGATTGACCCGTTGATTCTGCAGGTGCGCACCTTTGGCCTGCACCTGCATACGCTGGACATACGCCAGCATGCGCGTGTGCATGCAGCGGCGCTGAAAGAAGCGGCTGCGGACACCATTGGGCCGGAGCTTTCGTGCGCGCTCTCAGGCGAGACGGCCTCTGTACTCGAGACCTTTCGCGTGGTGAGCGAGGTGAAGAACGGCTGCGCGCCCGAGACGATTCGCCACTACGTCATCTCCGGTGCAGCCACGGTGGAAGATGTGCTGACCGTGGTGCGGCTGGCTCGGCTGGGCGGCGTGCGTGTGGAAGGCTCCGGTCGCGATCCTGGCATCATGCCGGTACCGCTCTTCGAGTCGATTGAAGACCTGCGCAATGCGCCGAGCGTCTGCCGTGAGCTGTGGTCGCGCCCGGACTATCGCAAGCTGCTGGAGAGCTGGGACAACTGGCAGGAGGTCATGCTCGGTTACTCTGACTCAAATAAAGACGGTGGCATGCTGACCAGCACGTGGGAGATCTTCCGCGCGCATCGTGATCTGCACGTGGTGGCGCGCGAGTGCGGCGTGAAGCTGCGGCTCTTCCACGGGCGCGGCGGCACGGTGGGCCGCGGCGGCGGGCCCACGCATCGCGCCATCTTCGCGCAACCGATGGATTCATTCGAAGGCCAGCTCCGCATTACTGAACAGGGCGAGGTGCTCAACTTCAAGTACGCCGACGAGGTGTTGGCCGAGCGCAACCTGGAGCTGATGATTGCCGCTTCGCTGGATGCGCTGGCGCGGCCCAACGCGCGCGACCCGCAGGGTCACTTCACAGGCGTGTTGCAGGCCGAGTGGGAGCAGGCGCTGGACCAGCTTTCCGCGCTGTCATTTGAGTTTTATCGCAAGCACGTGCTGGACAACTCCGAGGTGGTGACGTACTTCGAGCAATCCACACCGGTGGGCGAGCTGGAAAACGCGAAGATCGGATCGCGGCCGGCGCGGCGTAAAGCTTCGCCCAATATCGCCGACCTGCGCGCGATTCCGTGGGTCTTTGGATGGACGCAATCGCGGCTGCTGGTGCCAGCGTGGTTTGGCGTGGGCTTTGCGCTCATGGAGTACATGGAGCGGACCGGCTCACTGGAGCTGCTGAAGACGATGGCGCGGGAGTTCCCGCTATTCATTGATCTGGTGCGCAACGTGGAGATGGCGCTCGGCAAGGTGGACCTGGCAACGGCGCGGCTCTACTCCTCACTGGTAGAAGATGAGGCATTGCGGGCGCGGGTGTACGCGATGTTCGAAGAAGAGTTCCACCGCTCGGTGAATGCGGTGCTCGCTGTGACCGGCCAGTCCGAGCTGCTGGAAAAGAACCAGGTGCTGGCGCGCTCCATCAAGCTGCGCAATCCCTACGTCGATCCCATGCACCTGATTCAGGTGGACATGCTGCGCCGCAAGCGCTCTGGTGAAGACACGCCGGAGGTCAATCGCGCCATCGCGGCGACGATCAGCGGCATCTCGGCTGGCCTGAGAAATACGGGTTGAGAGCGCGGCACAATCATCCGCGTCCAGGCCGCTGCGAGAGCGTCGCAGGAGCGTACAGCTTGAAACAGGTGAAGG
>JAGWML010000082.1 GCA_028873155.1 Acidobacteriota bacterium | reverse complement strand
TGGGCTTCTATCAGGATCCCTATTCAGACTACGGACGTCTCGAGTCCGACATGTGGCGCGCCATTCGTCTGGTCGTCGATACCGGCGTTCACTCGCAGCATTGGACCCGCCAGCAGATGGTGGACTTTTTCCATGATCACTCGGCGATTGACGAAGCGAGCGTCCAGTCTGAGGTGGACCGGTACATCGCCTGGCCGGGGCAGGCCGATTCCTACAAGATTGGCCAGTTGAAGATTCTGGAGCTGCGGGACAAGGCGAAAGCTGCGCTGGGCGCGAAGTTCGACATCCGCGCATTCCACGATGAAGTGCTGGATTCCGGAGCGTTGCCGCTCGATGTGCTGAGCGACCGCATCGACGCTTGGATTGCGACAATGAAATAGCTGGACCGAGTCCCTCGGGAACCAGTTGAAGTTCGGCCCCAGCGGAAAGCTCCACTCTGTTTCTGGTCCTTTGGCGAACGCAGATAAGATTGACCAAGTGACCTGACATTATTGCGCATGGCCGGACCACTGTCCTTGCGAAACGACCGGCTGAATGCGTGCCAACCTGCTGATTTTGCAGGTGCACACAAGAACTTTCACTTTTATCTTGACAGGCCTCTAAAGTGACTGTAAGTATGTTTGGGCATTCAATGTGGTCGGACCACGACTGGTCAATCGGTCCGGCACATCGTTTCAATCCTTATCAGTCTTTTGGAGGTATCCATGCCAGATTGGCGCATCAACGCGCAGGGAAGAGCCCTGTGGGTGACCACGCTGCTTTGCTGGTCAGTTTTCTTTCTACTTATCCCTGCAGGCAATGCCCAAATTGCCGGAACGGGTAACATCCAGGGTACTGTCACCGATGCCACGGGCGCGGTGATTCCTGGCGCAAGCGTTACCCTGGAGAACCAGGCCACGCATGTGCAGCGCACCACGGTGAGCGGCAGCGCAGGCATTTATGTATTTCCTGGCGTGCCGGTCGGCGTCTATGACCTCAGCGCCTCCGACCCGGGCTTCAAGACTTACGTGCAGACCCACATCACGCTTGAGGTGGGCAGCAGCATCTCGATCAACCCCACCCTCGCTGTGGGCAGTGGCGACGTAAAGGTTGAGGTTCAGGCCGAAGCCCTTTCGCTGCAGACCGAAGACCCGACCTTCAAGCAGACCATCGACCAGACGGCGGTAACGGAGATGCCGCTCAATGGCCGGCAGATGACATCGCTGATCGCGCTCTCTGGCGGCTCAACGAACGCACCGGGGAACGACTTCACGGGAAGCAAATACTCCTACGCGACCATCTCGGTCTCAGTGGCAGGCGGCAATGGCAACACGACGCTCTGGCGGCTGGACGGAGGCGACAACCAGGACTACATGGCCAACGGCAACCTGCCGTTTCCTTTCCCCGATGCTGTGAACGAGTTCAGCGTGGAATCGACGGTGCTCGGCGCGCAGGATGGTGAGCACACCGGCGGTATGGTGAACGTCGTCACGCGCTCTGGAACGGATCAGTTCCACGGCGAGGCGTTCGAGTTTATCCGCAACAACTATCTGGACGCGACGAACTTTTACTCCACGTCACCGGACACGCTGCACCAGAACCAGTTTGGCGGCACATTTGGCGGGCCCATCAAGCGTGGCAAGATGTTTGCCTTCGCGGGCTACCAGCGCACGGTAGCCAAGGAGTCGCAAGCAAGCAAGGAAGCCTTCGTTCCGACGGCGGCGAACCTGGCAGGTGACTTTTCCACGACCGATGGCCCAAACTGCGAAGCCTCGGGCAAGTTTGTGCAGCTTCTTGATCCGTTGACCGGCGCCGCGTTGCCCGGCGACAAATATACGACAACGCCAACTTTCAATGCGCAGGCATTGGCGCTCCAGAAGTACCTGCCGAAGATTGATCCGAACTTCGACACCAAGAACTGCGGACTCGTCTCCTATTCCATTCCGTCCCAAACCTTCGACAACCAGTTCGTCACGCGTGTGGACTACACGGTCAGCCCAAAGCAGAACCTGTATGGCCGCTATCTGGTGGATGGCTACCAGTTGCCGGCGTTCTACTCGCCCTCGAATATTCTCATCACCACCCAGTCGGGAAATATCGAACGGGTACAGACCTTCACGATGGGGGACGCGTACACGTTCACGCCGAGCTTTGTGAACTCAGCGCACCTCACGATTCTGCGGCGCGTCGACAACCGTGGCTATGCAGCCAACGACATCAATGCGAACACCATTGGCGTCAACATCTACCAGGCAATTCCGAACGGCCTGCAACTGACCACTGGCAAGTTCTCCATTGGCGGCGGCCTGAACTCCGCGGCGCACTTCAACGACAACACGCTGGCAATCGACGACGACTTGACCTGGGTGCACGGCAAGCATCAGATCATCTTCGGCGGAGAGTGGGTGCAGAACCAGCTGAACATCGGCAACGGTTACGAATCCAACGGCAACTTCTCGTTCAACGGCCAATACAGCGGCAGCGGACCGAACGGTGGCAGCGTGATCGGCGACCAGAACCTTGATTTCCTGCAAGGAACGCTGAGCGCCTTCCAGCAGAGCAAACAGCAGCAGAATGCTCTGCGCGGACCAATTCCGAGCCTCGATGCACAGGACACATACCACGCCACCAGCAAGCTGACTCTCGTCGCCGGTCTGCGCTGGGGACCCAACTTCATGCCGGTGGACTACTTCAACCGCGGCAGTGTCTTCAACATGGCCGATTTCCTCTCGAACACCTTCAGCACCGTATACCCCAACGCGCCCGCTGGCGTCCTGTTCTACGGGGACAAGGGCGTGCCCAGGGCGTTTACCCAGAACTCGCCGTGGCAGTTCTCTCCGAATGTGGGCGTCTCCTACGATCCCACGGGCACCGGAAAGACCGTTCTTCGCGCGGGCTTCGAGCTGGCATACGACAAGCCGAATTTCTTCACCGGCCAGCGTACGCAACAAAATCCACCATTTGCCACTGCAATCAGCAATGCGCAAACGTCGAAATCCGGCCCTTTGAGCTTCAGCGCTCCGTGGTCGGTGGGCACAATCACGACAAGTCCGTTCCCGCAGCCGAGCAAGCCCAGCCCGGCGCAGGCAATCTTCTATCCGCAATCGCAGTACATCGTGATGCCGAACCAGTTCCATGCGGCATATACGATGCAGTGGACCCTGAGCGTGCAGCGTCAGTTCGCTGGCGGATGGCAGGCGCAGGTGGACTACATTGGCAATACCACGCGACATGATCCAGTCGGTATTCCGTTGAACACGGCAGTCTTCATCCCCGGAGTGTGGGGAGCTGGCGGAACGGGTTGCTCGGGCATCGTAACCACGGGGCCGGCGGCCGTGAAGGCGGGTGCCGCGGGGACGAACTGCTCCACGACAAAGAACCAGGCGTCGCGCTTCCAGCTGGCGATTGCGAATCCCACGCAGGGCAACCAGATTCAGGGCGGCGGCGGCGGGTCACTGCTGGTCGGCGACTCGGCGACTGCCAACTACAGCGGCCTCGTTGCGACGCTGCAGCATCGTCTCTCCTCCACCTTCAGCTTGATGTCCAATTGGACTTGGTCCAAGTGCCTGGACCTTGAAGACGGCCAGGGCGACATTGGCGGCTCAACCCTCGAGAATCCCAAGAATCCAGCGCTGGATTACGGCCCGTGCGGATTTGACTACCGGCACATCGAGAACGTGGTTCTCATCGCCAAAAGCAACTTCAACCGATTCAATCCGGCTGAGAAGCTTCTCTTGAATAACTGGGAGTTTGCTCCTCTCATCCACATCGCCTCCGGCGCCCCAATTAATGTGGTTTCCGGGCAGGATAATTCGCTGACCGATGTCGGACAGGATCGCCCGAACCGGATTCCGGGCATCGATCCGTATCTCCACACCAAACTGAGCAAGGCCAGCGGCGAAGCGAGCCGAGGCTATCTCAACCCCGCTGCGTTTGCTCAGGTCACAGCTCCCTGCGGAACCAACCTCAA
Organism: Acidobacteriota bacterium; assembly: GCA_028873155.1. Taxonomy (GTDB): domain Bacteria; phylum Acidobacteriota; class Terriglobia; order Terriglobales; family Acidobacteriaceae; genus Telmatobacter. The sequence goes on along the minus strand of JAGWML010000082.1, from coordinate 7,490 downwards.
TGGCTGCTCGACGCTCGGAACTTACGGCAATATCGGACGCAACGCCTTCCGCGGACCGAGCTCACTGCAGTTCGACGCGCAGATCTCGCGCATCTTCCCGATTCACGAGACTCTTGCAGCGACCTTCCGGCTGGAGGCCTTCAACGTGTTGAACCATCCGGACTTCAGCAACCCCACCGCAAATCTGACCTCGAACGTCTTTGGTCAGATCGCGTCCACCACCAACGCAGCCCGCGTCTTCCAGGGGAGCATCAAGCTCTCCTTCTGATGCCGGCTCCATCAGCCAGGATCACGGAAACCCGACCGGTCATCTCGCCACAACGAGGTGGCCGGTCTCTTCATCTTCGGCGCGAAATCTCACCGGCAAATTCACGGTGCAACTTCGCCTTCATGAATTTCGAAACACTCAAGCTCATCCACTCACCTTCGAGAGTCGCCGCACAGGCCGCGTCCATTTCAAAACTGTGAATCAACCTGAGGAGCCCAATATGCCATCCCTCGCCAATACACGCAGAGAATTTCTCAAAGCAGGCGGTGCAGCCATCGCCGCATCCGCGGTTTCGTGGAACGCCTCAAGCTACGCTGCCATTGTGGGCGCAAATGACCGCGTGAAGGTCGGCGTCGTCGGCTGCGGCGACCGAATGAAGGGCGCCCTGATTCCAGCCTTTCTCGAACATGCGAAAGAACTGAACTTCGAGTTTGTCGCCGTCTCCGATCTCTGGAACCGGCGCCGCGAAGAGGGCGCTGCATATATTCAAAAGCTCAGCGGCAGCCCCGTAGATGCGGTGCGCAACAATGACGAGCTCTATGCGCGCAAGGATGTGGATGCGGTCCTGATTGCGACTGCCGATTTTCAACATGCACTGCACGGCGTGGAGGCCGTGGAAGCGGGCCGCGACGCCTACGTCGAAAAGCCCACGGCGCACACCATGGCGGATGCGCGGCAGTTTCGTGCTGCGGTGAAAAAGACCGGAAAGATCGTGCAGGTGGGCACGCAGCGGCGCAGCACGCCGAGCTATCAAAAGGCTGCGGAGTACATCCAGTCCGGGCAGTTTGGCGACATCGTGATGGTCGAGATGTCGTGGAACGTCAACCAGCCTGGACGCTGGCGCCGGCCCGATGTCGTGCCGCTGCTCAAGGAGCAGGACACAGACTGGAAGCGGTATCTCCTCCACTGCCCGTACGAGCCATTCGACGCGCGCAAGTATCTTGAGTTCCGGCTCTTCTGGCCGTACTCCTCGGGCATTCCCGACCAGTGGCTGGTGCACCAGATCGACACCGTGCACTGGTTCACCGGGCTGCCGCATCCGCGCAGTGTCGTGGCGAATGGCGGCATCTATCTCTGGAAGGATGGACGCCAGAACTGGGACACGATGACTGCCGTCTTTGATTACGGCCCGCTGAATGATCCAACGAAGGGCTTCCAGGTGCAATACACATCGCGCTTTACCAACTCAGCCGGCGGCGTGAAGGAGCTCTATTACTCAAATGGCGGCATGATCGACATGGACAAACAGACCGTGACTCCGGCAGGCGGCTTGAATGCGCGCAACGCAGCCGAGATGGGCATGAAGCCCAACCAGTTGCAAAGCTTTTCGCTGGTCGATCACGCGGAGGCTGTTTCCACCGCCGCCGATACAGGCAAGGACCCGATGACGTCCGCCAACATGCGCAACTGGATGGAGTGTGTGCGCTCACGCAAGACGCCCAACGCCTCCATCGAGGCGGGTTACAGTCACTCCATCGCTCTCTGCATGAATGTGGCCGCGATTCAGACCGGGGAAAAGGTCACATTCGACGACAAGACGCAACAGGTGCTGGCCGGAGGCAAGGTCTATGCGTAGTGTTGTGTGCATGGGAGTGTTGATGCCCGCAATGATGCTGGGAGCGCAAGCGTATGCCGCGACGGGCGGCGGCGTAAAGGTCGCCGCCGACGAGGCGAGCCGGCGCGTCGACATCACCATCGACGGCGAGCCGTTTACCTCGTACATCTGGCCCACGTCGCTCAAGAAACCGGTGCTGTATCCGCTTGTGGATGATGAGGGTGTCACCGTGACGCGGGGCTTTCCGCTCCAACCGCGGCCCGGCGAGCGCGTGGACCATCCGCATCACGCAGGCCTGTGGTTCAACTACGGCAATGTGAACGGGTTCGATTTCTGGAACAACTCCGACGCCATCAAGGAAGAGAATCGCAGCAAGATGGGCACGATTCTGGAGACGAAGATCGTCTCCACGAAGAGCGGGCCCACCCGCGGCGAACTGGTCGTCGAATCCGTGTGGGTGACGGGCCAGGGCCAGCGCATTCTGGATGAGACCACGCGCTATGTCTTTCTGAAGCGTGCGCATGAACGCGTGATCGATCAGGTCATCACGCTCAAGGCGCTGGATCGCGCGGTCTTCAACGACGACAAAGAAGGCCTGCTCGGCATGCGGGTGGCCAAGTGGCTGGAGTCGCCGACGGAAAAAGGCGGCGTCTTCATGGATGCGAGCGGGCGGCCCACCAAGGTTGCCTCCGCAGACACCAGCGATGCAACCGGCGTGTATCTCACAAGCGAGGGCGTGAAGGGCGACGCCGTGTGGGGCACGCGCGGCAAGTGGTGCACGCTGACGGGTCACACCGGCGATCATACCGCGACGATTGCGATCTTCGATCATCCGAAGAATCCTGGCTACCCGACCTACTGGCATGCGCGTGGCTACGGTCTCTTCGCCGCAAATCCGCTGGGGCGCAGCATTTTTGATGCCAGCCAGCCTCCATTCAACTACACACTCGACAAGGGGCAGACAGCGGTCTTCCGCTACCGCGTGGCGCTGATCTCGCACGGCGTCGCCGCAGAGGAGATGGACAAGGAAGCGGAGGCGTTCGCAAAGGAAGACGACTAGAGCGATCCGCGAGCCTGCCCGGTTCGCGCAAGCAATAAGTACGCCCGGCCATGATGCAGCCGGGCGTCTTTCTGTGTACATGGAGTGATTGCTTCAGGCCCATCCATGACGGGTTGGGCCTTGCTGGCAGTCGGATAGATGCGTGAGGTTGCCTACTTCTTGCCCCAGAAGTCGGGCGCTGATGTAAGCCACGAATCGGGAACGTAGCTGATCTTGGGACCAAAAGAGAAGAGATCACTCTCAGAGTTTTCGACCGCTGCGGACAAGCTCTTTCTGAGCACATCGAGCTGATCTTCGCCCACGGCCTCACGGAACTTCTTGCCGTTTTCGCGCATGACGTCGACGGCCGAGAGTGATTCCATCGGGGTGACAAGGATATAGGTGTTGTCGCTGCCGGCGCCGTACATCTTGTCAAACATGGCCCAATGCGCTTCAGGGAGCGCCGTCTGGTAGGCCTTGATGCTGAGCTTCACCGCATGCTCAAAATCCTGGCGATGCCCGGAGCGGATGTGGAAGAGCAGGATGCGCATGAAGCGCATTTTGGACAGATCAATCGGAGCACCAAAACTGAGATCCTTCGCGTAGGAGTAGATGCTGGTGTGACGCTCAGTGACGAGGGCCGCTTCCTGAGCGTTGTCTGCGTTGAGCGTATCGCTCAGCTTCGACATGGCCACGGTCGCATCGTGGTCCTTTTGCAGGTTGGCGAAAGAGTCAAAGCCATGTATGTAGAGGACATGGTCGTTGCCCGTGATGGGCCACATGGCAACGTAGTGACTCGGGGCATTGGCGGCGCGCCGGGCCGCAACTTCATCGGCTTCAAGCTTTGCGAAGGCATTGCTCTGGCCGGGCTTGAGACCCAGGTTGGTCAGGTAGAGGTAGTTGCTGGGGGTGTGGACCTGGCCGGCTTCCTGCTGGGCAAGGGCCGCGGGGGTAGCGCTGAGGGTGAGCCCAGCCAATAAAACGCACAGTGGGGCGATCAAGTGGTTGCTTTGCTTCATGGATGTTTGCCTCCTGGGGCATACCTATGGGGAGCGGCAAGCATACCACTGCCTGCATACAGCGCAGGGAAATTAAAAATCAATGGGGGTCGGGGACTGTCGTCTCCCACCCATCCCGCGCGCTGTGCGGACACCATGGATGGGGCGCCCCTGGTTATTCTGACACCGGAGGTCTACGACGCATCTGTGGGCTATGCTCGACTGACCGCCGCTTACTTCGGCTCGGCGATGCGGACGAGCAGCACGTCGTGGCTGGCGATCTCAATGGGCATGTTGTTGGTGAGTTCGATGGCCTTGCCGGTCCACAGGTCTTTGCCCTGCTGCGCGCCGTGCAGACCAAGCTTGGCAAGGTCAAGGTGGAAGGGATGCGTGGCGACGCGGTCGCTGCCCGCGTTGAGGATGGCGACGGCCATGGCACCCCCGGCAAGCGGACGCGCCCAGACATCCACTTCGCCGTCGGAGTAGACGCGGCTGGTCTGCCGGCCGAGCGCGTCCTGATCGATGGCAATGACGTCGCGGTTGGTGAGGATCGCCTTGATCTCCGGCTTCATGTTGGGCAGGTCGTTGCCGGCAAGCAGGGGCGAGGCCAGCATCGCCCACATGGAGAAGTGCGCGCGGTTTTCAGCGAGTGTGAGCTTGCCATTGCCCACTTCCAGCATGTCGGGGTCGTTCCAGTGGCCGGGCCCGGCGTATTTCTCCAGACCTTCCTGCTGCGAAAGGATCGTGTAGATGCGATCCCACTGGGCGTTGATGTCGCCGGTGGTACGCCAGAGGTTGCCGCCGAGCGCAGGCGCCCACTCCCAGGGCGAGTCCCAGCCGTACTGGCAGAGCGAGTAGACGATGGGGCGGCCGGTCGACTGAAGCGCCTTGCCCATCTTTTCGTAGGCGGCCACCATCAGCCGCATCTGCCCCGCTTTATCATGCGGTGCCTGCTTCAGCATCACGTCGGGAATGAAGCTGCAAAGGTCGTACTTGAGATAGTCGATGCCCCAGTCCGCGTACATCTTCGCGTCCTGCTCCTCATGGCCGAGCGAGGCCGCATAGCCGCCGCAGGTTTTTGTGCCGGGACCGGAGTAGATGCCGAGCTTGAGCCCCCTGGAGTGGACGTAGTCCGCGAGAGCCTTCATGTCGGGGAATTTTGAGTTGGTGTGGAGCACGCCGCTGGCGTCGCGCTCGCCCTCCCAGGTGTCGTCGATATTGATGTAGACATAGCCGGCGTCTTTCATACCGGTGGCGACGATCTGGTCGGCGGCGTTGCGGATGTCTTGATCTGTGACGCGCGTGGCAAAGTAGTTCCAGCTGTTCCAGCCCATGGGCGGGGTGGCGGCCACCTGCGATGGGGCCGGCTGCGCCTGCGGCGCGGGCGGAGAGAGCAGGACCAGACAAGCGAAGGCGGCGATCGATGGAAGCGTGAGGGAGGCAGCGAGACGCATGGGTTCAGACCCTTCTGTAAACGATTTCAATTGCCAGAGAATACTAAGCCCGCATGGCCGTCGACGGCAATTGAATTTGCTCGACGGCCTCTCAATCCAGCACGGGCGCGGCCGCGTAGCGTGGCGCCGTCGCCATCAGGGACTCAATCTCGCTGGCCGGCGCGATGTGGCCACGCGCGCCCTGGGCGGTGCAGTTGAGCGCGGCGGCGGCGCAGGCAAAGTCGAGTGAGCGCGGAAGTGGCCAACCCTGCAGCAATCCGTAGATGAAGCCGGCGTGGAAGATGTCGCCGGCGCCGGTGGTGTCTGCCACATGCACCTGGTAGGCGGGGCGAAGATGGAAGTTTTCGCCATCCCACGCGAGCACGCCCTCATGGCCCAGCGTTGCGGCGGTGACGGTGCAGCCAAAGCGGCGCATCAGCGTGCGCAGAGCCCGTTCGAGGGTGCGCTCGCCCGTGAGTGCAGCAGGGAAGTCCCGGCTGACGATGAGGTAATCAATGTTGGCGACAAGATCCTCGACGCCCGGATAGAGTTCGTCGAGGTCAGCGATGGTGGGAATGCCGGCCTGGCGCGCCCACGAGGTGGCCAGTGTGGCAGCGGCGGTTTCCAGGCCATCGACGTGGAGGGCGCGGGCCTGAGTAATCCATTCGCGCTGCAGGTCGGCGGGGGTGAGCTGCACGCGGGGGTTGCGCTGGTTAAGCACCGTGCGCTCGCCGCCCTCATCGACAAGAATGACGGACTGCGCGCTGGCCGTTTGCGGCGCGGTGACGATGCGGGCATCGACGCCCGCGCGGGCGAACTCTCTCAGATGAAGCATGGCGGCGGGGTCATCGCCGAGCTTGCCCACGTAGCGCGTGGCGAGGCCCCAGAGCTGGCAGGCGAAGACGGTGGAGGCCGTCTGGCCGCCCGGCTGGACGGAGGCCTGCGTGAATTGGACCTTGGAGCCGCGCTCGGGATAGGTGGTGAGCGGGATGAGCGTGTCTGTGGCGTTGAGCCCCACGCCCACAAGGTCAACCAGAGGCGGCTTGGTCATGCGGGTATTGTAACGGCGCGCGACGCGCGTCGAATCGCGATGCGCACGCCGCTCAGGGAGGTATCGGAGATGCAAAGCCGGTTTGGTGCTTTCTCTGATTCCAGAATCGAGACCCTTCCCTCATGCAAAGCGCGGCCTCGACGCACGTGGCGGAATGGGTTCATCGCGCGTGCGAATGATCGGCTTGCGTCAGAACGATCTCGCCGGTTTCGAGCAGAGATTTCAGGTTGGAGAGAATCTTGGGCCAGCCGCCTGATACGGCTTGAATGAACTTCGAGCCCGCGCGCTCCATGGAGTGGGTGATGGTCAGCTTCACGGCAGCGCCGACCGGTTCGAGCTCGATGGTGCAGAGTGCGAAGCCCTCCGCCTTCAGCTCCGGCCGGAACTCATTGCGCCACTTGAGCTGCATCCGCTTTGGCTGGTCGAACTCAAGAATCTCACCAGTGTCTGCGACCCGTCCATCCGGGAAGAACATCTTCCAGTCGGCCCCCTTCCGCCATTCCGACTCGATATGCATGCCGAACCAGTACTCCTTCATGAGGTTGGCATCCGTAAGCGCGGACCATAGCTTCTCAGGGGTCGTGCGAATGAAGGTGACGTAGACGAAACTGCTCACGGCCGATTGGCTCATGACTCTTTTCCCTCCAGGTTTCTTTTCAGTTTTGCCAGCGCCTGCAAGCGGGGATGCTCGAATTTGCTGATCCAGCGCTCGGCGATTGAGTGGATGGGCACGGGATTGATGAAGTGCAGCCGCTCCCGGCCTTCGCGCCTCCATGCCACAAGGTTGGCCTTCTGCAGAATCGCCAGGTGCTTCGCAACTGCCTGCCGGGTCATCTCCAGCCCATGGCACAGCTCGCTCAGCGTCTGGCCGTTCTTTTGGCGCAACCGGTCGAGAAGTTTGCGGCGGCTCGCGTCTGCAAGCGCCTTGAAGACGGCGTCATCGTTCATCGTGGAATAGGCAACCATTTGGTTGCATAACTACAATAGGCAACTCTTTGGTTGCCTGTCAAGCGAATTGTTCACTCGCAGATTCCTGCGCGAATTCTGTGGTGCACCGCGAACGGCAATTTATTGATTGCGAAGGAACTGCCAGCTGGACGCCGTCAATCCCCATGCCATAATGGGCTAGCATCCGGAGGGCAACCG
>JAGWML010000081.1 GCA_028873155.1 Acidobacteriota bacterium | reverse complement strand
CCCGCCTCCACCAGTTCCTGCGCAAGCCGGAACGTGGAGGCCTGCATCGATCCGTACAGGAACCCGCCCGTATCCGTCAGCACCGTTGTGTACAGGCAGGTCGCAAGCTCGGGCGTCAGCGTCGTTCCGGCAGCCTTCGCCAGTCGATGCACCATCTCGCCTGCGCTCGCCGCCTTGCGGTCGATCCAGTTCACATCGCCCCATGCGTGTCCGCTGGCATGATGGTCGATGTTGATGATGAAGAACGGATCGAGCCCGAGAAGCCGGGTCCGTTCAAAGCTGTCGCACTCCAGCAGAATCGCCGCATCATACGGCCCATGCACCCGCATCGCCGTCCGGATCGCATCCGCCCGCGGCAGACCGCGATACACCGCAGGAATGCGGTCCGCCGTCACCAGATCGGCGCCCTTGCCCATCTGTTCCAGCAGCATCCCCATGGCCAGCATGCTGCCCACCGCATCGCCATCCGGCCGCGAGTGCGAGCACACCAGAAAACGCTCCCCTTCCCGCAGCACGCGCAGAATCGCTTCGACCTGTTCAGGCCCTGTCTCTGCTCTCTGCGTCGGTCCATTCACACTCTTGGGAACCCGCATCCGCTACCCCTGCGGCGTCTTCTGCCGCTTGCGCGAGCGGCTCATCAACTCGTCGATGCGCGCCTGAAACCGCCCCGAGCGGTCCGCGAAGAAGCTCAGCTCCGGCACATGACGCACGCCCATCCGCTCCTTCAGCTCAAAGCGAATGTAGCCCTTGGCGGCCTCCAGCCCGGCCACCGTCTCTTCCTCGGCGTGCGCAATCTCCGGTACGGCCGAGTCCAGCGCCACATACACCCGCGCCGACTTGCCGCCCGGATTCAGCACCACTTCGCTGACGTAACAGAAGGCAATGCGCGGGTCCGAGAGCTCGCCCTCGATCATCGCGCCAATCTCCTCACGCAGCGTCTCGGCCACGCGATCCTGATGGTGCTTGCGGCCTCTGTGCTCCGGCATCTCTGGTAATCCCCTTAGGTAAACCTCATAGGATAGCAGAGGCTTGTCCGTTGACCGAGCCCGCTCCCGCGCCAGCGCCCATCAACTTTCGAGGTATTCCCAGAAGGAATCCGTAAGTTCCGCGCCCTGTTCGTTGGCCATGCGCCGCGCGGCCCGCTCCACCTCTTCCACCAGCCCATGCAGATAATCGCGCGATCGCGAAACCGCCACGATACCCAGCGTCGCCGACTGCCACGTCACTGCCTCGTCCATCTCCACCACGCTGATGTTGAATCCCTGGCGCAACTGGTCCTTCATCGACCGCACCACCTGCCGCCGATCCTTCAGCGACTGCGCGTGTTCAATGCGGAGCTCAAGCGTAAGGTGCGCAACGGCCATCGCGGGCCATCTCCCCGGCAGCAGGAGGCTGTCTGGCTGTCCATTCTATGCCGAACCACAACCCGTTGGAGCGAAAGACGCTACCTCTGCATCTCCGGCAGCTTCCCCAGCAGCGCAAACGCCACGATCGTCTCGCCGCTCCGCCCCGTCTCCTCCGTCAGCCGCGCCTCCAGAGCGTGGGTCACGGGCATCTCGCAGGCGGCAATCTCCGCGTCGCTTGCGCCCACAAAGCACAGCTCGCAGCAGCCCAGCGCGCCGTCGTCCTCCGCGCGCGTCGGCGGCCCAAAGACGCGGCACGTCATCGGCCGCCACGCATACACATCGCAAAGCCCAGTGGCCGGATTCAACGCGGGGCACGGCGCATCGTCGGCGAACTCTTCAAAGCGCGCCTGGTCCTCGTCAGTCCTGCCCAGCACACCCGTCTCCGCATCGCCTGGAAAGCTGGCCGCATACTCCGCCACAAACGCGTGTGCGCGCTCCACAACCTCCTGCGCCTTCGCTGCATCAACCGTACGCAGCACCTCCAAGCCCGCGCGCAGCCGCTCGGCATCCAGCGCGTTGATCGCAAATACGCCATGGCAGCATTGCGTACACCCGGGCCTGCAGGCCAGCCACGATCCAGCGCACCGCGCGGCCTCAGCCAACGCGACATCCAGAATCTGCACGAGTTGCGCGTCGCCCGCGGGCAGGGTCATACCTAGGAGGGTACCGGAAAGCACTGGGGACGGTCTGCGCTATCTTCAGCTTGCAATACCTTGCAGTTCGAGGTATGCTCATCGTCGATGAAGCCTCGCGCGGCAAACCCGCACTTCATGAACGGCATTCCCGAGTTGCTCATCCTCAGCCTGTTGGAGCGCAACGAAATGTACGGCTACGAGATCGTGCAGGCCATCCGTACCAGTACGAATGCTGTGGTTGCAGCAGGCGAAGGCGTCGTGTACCCGGTGCTGCACGCACTGGAAGAGGAAGGGGCTATCCGCTCACGGCGCAGGACCGTGAACGGACGCAGCCGCATCTACTACACCGCCACCAGAGCGGGCGCGCGCCGCTTGTCCGGCCTTTCTCAGCAGTGGATGCAGTTGACCCAGGCCGTCGAGTGCATGCTCAAAGGAGAATCCCATGGAGCCTCTTTTCCGGAACCTGCGTGAACGTCTGCTCCGCGCCGGCGTTGCGCCGCGCCATGTACGACGCTATCTCGCTGAGCTTGAGGACCACCTCGGTGACCTCCTCGCAGAGGAAAAGCAATCCGGGCGCAGCTCCGCGGATGCCAGCGCCGCCGCCCTCGCGCGCCTGGGCGCCATCGATGATCTCGCCAGCGCAATGACAGCCCGGCGCGAGTTCCTCTCGTGGAGCGCCCGTGCGCCCTGGCTCGTCTTCTGCTGTGCGCCGGTGTGCGCGCTCGCTGGGGCATACCTCGTCGCGTGCGTCTATCTCTGGTGCGGCTGGCATCTCTTCCTGCCCCAGGCCGACACACCCTTCGGCGCGCGCGTTCCCGCGTCCATGTTCAGCGTCGAGAATCTCTACTTTCAAGCGGGCAGATTCTATTACTTCTTTGCTCCGGTGCTCATCGGATGGGGAGTCGCGCTGGTTGCGCTACGGCAGCGGGTGAAGGCTGCCTGGCCGCTCGTTGCCTGGCTGCTTATCGCCTGGATGGGCGCGACGGCCCGCATCGAAGCCAGTCGTACCATGGTTCCTCACGGCCTCGGTCACATCCGCATGGGTTTCTTCTTCGGTCCCACGCACGGGTTCGTCCTGGGTCAGTTGCTCTATGCGCTTGCAGTTCTGTCGCTCGTTTCGGCACCCTATCTGCTCAGCCGCTGGCGCCTGCCGCTCGCCCGCTCCTGATCGACCTGTGCTCTCGCGCTGCGCACATTCCAGCCATGTTGGCACCATGCTCGGGTGCTATAGTGGCTGCGTACCTGCCGGGGGCGCCCCATGCAAACAACGCTTCTCACCGCCGTTCTGCTTGTAGTGGCAGCGCCAGTAGTGGCACAGCAGCCTCGCCTGCTTGTCGCACAGAAGGGCTTGGCAAGCCTCGGCATCGTTGATCCATCCACCGGCGTCGTTACCGCCTCCGTCGCCGAGGGTGGAGTCACAGGGCACGAGGTGGCCGCTTCGCCAGACGGCCGCCGAGCCTATGTGCCAGTCTACGGAGACTCCGGCGTCGACAAACCCGGCACGGACGGTCGCGCGCTCGTCGTCATCGACATCGCCACAGAAAAAGTCGCAGGCCGCATGGACTTCGGCCACGGCGTGCGGCCCCACTGCCCGGTCTTTGGCCCAAAGGACGGGCTGCTCTACGTCACCACGGAACTCGACAAGACTGTCAGCATCCTTGACCCCGCCACGCTCAAGATCGTCGGAACCATCCCCACTGGTCAATCTTCGAGCCACATGCTCGCCATCTCTCACGACGGACGCTTAGGCTACACCGCAAACGTTGGCCCCGGCACCGTCTCCGTCCTCGATTTGCAGGCGCGCACGCTGCTCAAGGTGATCCCGATCTCCTCCAATACGCAGCGCATCGCAATCTCGATGGACGATCGGTGGGTCTTCACCGCCGACCAGACACAGCCCCGCATCGCCGTCATCGACACCGAAAAGAACGAAGTCGTGCGCTGGATTCCGCTGGTAGGTACCGGCTACGGCAGCGCGCCCACGCCCGACGGCCGCTGGCTGCTGATCGCAGTTCCCGACAAAAACGCGGTCGCTGTCGTGGACCTCAAGACCATGACCGTCGCGCGCACCATCGAGGTCGGCAAGTCCCCGCAGGAAGTGCTCATCCGTCCCGACGGCAAGCTGGCCTTCGTCTCCTGTATTGGCAGCCATCAGGTAGCCGAGATTGACCTGCGCTCCTGGCAGACCAGGCGGTACTTTTCCACCGGCCTCGGCACAGACGGGCTGGCCTGGGCGCGGGGCAAGTGAGAGCAGCGACGCCGCTCAGTCGATCGGCCGGTTCCAGTTCTCCAGCGCCTTCTTGAACTCCGTCATGAACTTGCCTGAGTCAGCGCCGTCGATCAGCCGGTGATCGAAGCCGAGGCAGTGGTACTGCATCGACCGAATCGCAATCGTGTCGTTGCCTTCGGTGTCGGTCAGCACCACCGGCTCCTTGCGCAGGCCGCCGATGGCCAGAATCGCCGCCTCCGGCTGGTTCAGGATGGGTGTGCCGAACTCCCCGCCAAAGACGCCCGCGTTGGTCAGCGTGAAGGTCGAACCCTCCACTTCGCTCGGCACGAGCTTCTTGTTCCGTGCGCGGCCGGCCAGGTCGTTGATGGCGCGCGCAATCTCCGCAAAGCTGCGCCGCTCCGCCTCCTGGATCACCGGCACAATCAGCCCCCACTCCAGCGCAACCGCGATGCCGAGGTTGACGTGCGCATGATAGTGAATGGATCCGTCAGCCAGCGACGCATTCAGAATCGGATACCGCTTGAGCGCCTCAACCGCTGCCATCGCAATGAAGGGCATATAGGTCAGCTTCACGCCGTGCTTGTGCTCAAAGGCAGCCCGGTGCTGCTCGCGCAGGCGCGCGATCCGGGTCATGTCTACCTTGTACACGGAATGCACGTGCGGGCTGATCCGTTTGCTCTCCAGCATGCGCTGCGCGATGATGGCGCGCATCTTGCTCAGCGGCTCCACGCGCTCCGTCATGGCGGGCACAGATGGCGCCGCGGACGCAGCGGCTGTTTGCGGCACTGCGGCCGGCTGGCTCAGAAAGCGCAGAATGTCTTCCTTGGTGATGCGGCCCTCCGAACCCGTTCCGCGCACCTGGCTCAGATCCACGTGATGCTCTTTCGCGATACGCCGGACCAGCGGCGAGGAGCGCAACCTGGCCCCGTGAATTGGCGCATGCTCCGGTCCCGTGGCCTCTGCGGCAGCAGGAGCAACAGGCGCAGCGTGTGTCGTCCCCGCAGCTACCTGGCCGGACCCGCCAATCACCGCGACCACCGTGTTCACCTCGACGGTTGCGCCTTCAGCCGCCAACACGGCCGTCAGCACACCATTCGCGGGCGAGGGAATCTCCGCGTCCACTTTGTCCGTCGAAATCTCAAAGAGCGGCTCATCCTTCTGCACCGTGTCGCCGGCCTTCTTGAGCCACTTCGTAATCGTTCCCTCGAAGATTGACTCGCCCATCTGCGGCATCACCACAGGAATCCCGGCAGCGGGAGCAGGCTTCAGGACGGATGCAGGTGCGGATGCCTCTTTTGCCGCTACTGGCGGCGCGGCTGGCTTCTCCGGCTTCGCCGACGCAGCTTTCACCGCCGCCGTTCCGCTCTCGTCCAGAACTGCCACCACGGTGTTCACCTGCACCGTCGCGCCCTCAGGCACGTTGATCTCGCGCAGCACCCCGGCCGCAGGCGCGGGAATCTCCGCGTCCACTTTGTCGGTCGAGATTTCAAAGAGCGGCTCGTCCTTCTGCACTACATCGCCTGGCTTTTTCAGCCACTTGGTAATGGTGCCCTCAAAGATCGACTCGCCCATCTGGGGCATAATCACATCGGTTGGCATCAATCGTCTTCTCCGCGATGCAGGCCCGGTGCTGCGCCTGGCTCCTGCCGGATTATAAATCTCCGACACTACCGCGCACGGCACGCGCGTCAGGCACGCGCAGGCCGGTCACATTCGTCCACGAATCGCTCCACCTCGCGCGGAATCGACAATGGTGGTTCTTCACCCGCCATTCCAGGCCGGCCCGCTGCGGCCTGATCGCGCAGTGCGCCCAGGCTCTCCGCCGCCAGAATCTGCTCGCTGAAGACCTGTCCGAACTGCCGCGCCGCCTGATGCGCAATAGCCTCCAGCGATGGCAGGCCCGATGCATCTTCCATCTCGCGCTCCAGGCTGGTGACCGGCTTATCGGTGATGCCGCATGGATTAATGAGCTGAAAATCGCGCAGGTCCGTCGTCACGTTGAAAGCGAATCCGTGCGACGTAATACCGCGCGACACATGAATCCCAATCGCGCCAATCTTGCGCTCCGGCCCAGTTCCGCCCTGGCCTGAAAGCCCGCACCACACGCCCGTCAGCCCTGCGATCCGCCCCGCGCGCACGCCGTACACGCCGCACAGCCGAATCAGAGCCTCTTCCATCCTGCGCACAAAGTCCACCGGCCCCAGCCGCCCGCCTGCGTCGTTCTGCAAGCTGCGCAGGTCAAAGATGGGATAGCCAACCAGTTGCCCCGGTCCGTGATAGGTCACGTCGCCGCCGCGGTTGATCGCATGCAGCGTCACACCGCGACTCGCCAGCAGCGCATCGCTCGCCAGCACATTGCTTCGGTCCGCGTTGCGGCCCAGCGTCAGCACCGGCGGATGCTCCAGCAGCAGCAGCACATTGCCGATATTGCCCGCGCGGCGCAACTCCACCAGCTCGTCCTGTAGGCGCAGGGCTTCGCCGTAGTCGATTCGGCCGAGATAAAGATACTGGATCATCGCTCACCGGGCTGTTGCCGCGATCGCTCCAACGCGCCAGCGGCTCTGCTTAGAGCATAGCTGCATGTGCCGCCCCTCAGATAACCCGTTCTGCTGTCATCCGGATGGCGTCTGCCTGCGTTTCGCATCTTCAATCGATTGAAAGATGCGCTCCCCATCCGACCCCTGAATCGGCAGCAGATTCACAAGTCCAAAGCAGAGGTTGGCCAGGCTGAAAGAGGCCTTGTGATACCAGGCGAACGAAAGCAGCAGATTCGTCACAGGACCCGCCAGCGAGACAAGAAGGTTCGAGGCCAGTGGCCCCGCCTCGCGCAGCACGTACATCCCCTTCCAGTTCACGCCGAACTTGTAGATGCGCAGCCCCAGCAGCAACGCCACAGCCAGATGGCCCGCCTCATGCAGCACCATGGCAAGGACGCCGAAGCCCATACCCTGAAAGACCGGACTCAGCCACGCCAGAACAAAACGAAGCACGGACTCTACTCCTTCGGCTCAGGGACACTCGCGCCGCATGACTGCATTCAGTCTCTGCCATCCACGGGAGTTGGCTCAATACAATGTTGGCGTCCCCGGATCACGCAATCCATTTTGGGCGGACGAGCTGAAATGGGAACCGCGCAGAGTTGCTCGGCCGACCGCCTCTCATCCGCGCCGCGCCGGCTTGTGCTCCAGGAACTCCTTCAGAAGAAGGGCGCTGTTGTGCTCCACATCGTGGGCCGCGTAGATCAGCGTCACCGTGCCCTCCTGCGCCGCGGCGCGCAGCGCACCGCACTTTGCGCGGTTCTCCTCAAGCTCTGCACGGTAGCGCCGTCGAAACTCCGCCCATTGCTCCCGGTTGTCATGGAACCACTTGCGCAGTTCCGCGCTCGGCGCAATCTCTTTCATCCATTCGTCCAGCGCCAGCGTCGCTTTGGAGACGCCGCGCGGCCACAGCCGTTCGACAAGAATGCGCCTGCCGTCCGTTGACTCCACAGGCTCATACGCTCGCTTCAGTTGAATCATGCAGTCTGCGCCGTTGCCTTGCACTGGCTCTCTGCAAGCATACTCCCGGCATGGTCAAGCCAGTTGCCATGCAAATGCGGAGCGGGCAACCCATTGCGAATTGCCCGCTCCTGTATCGTCAGCGGCCAGCCAGCTCCGCGTAGCGGTCTTCCTTCTCCACGCGAGCGCGCGTGTCCTCGTCCTTTTCAAACGAGTGACCCGTCAGCAGGCCCAGCACAAACCAGCCCAGCAGCGCCGCGCCGAGAGCGAAGAGCACATCGCCCGGCACGCGCATCCAGCGCAGCGCCTGCATCGCCGGTGCCTGCAGGAACTCCGCGGAGCGCGCGTACCAGGTCCCTTGCTCCACCGACGCCCACGCCTGCAGCAACCCGATAGGCAGCATGCTCAGCACGACCATGAACACCAGGCCCAGGTTGATGCACCAGAACGCCGCCTTCAACACACCCTCTTTCCAGCGCCGTCCCGGTTGCAGCACGCGCAGGCAGAAGAGCGTAAGCCCCAGACCCAGCATGCCGTAGACGCCGAAGAGAGCGGTGTGCCCATGCACCGGGGTCAGGTTCAGCCCCTGCATGTAATAGAGCGCGATCGGCGGGTTGATGAGGAAGCCGAAGACGCCCGCGCCCACCATATTCCAGAAGGCAACCGCGACAAAGAAGTAGATCGGCCACTTGTAGTTGGCGATCCACGGCGCCTTTTCAGTTGGCCGAGAAAGCCGCAGGTTTTCCCATGCCTCATAGCCCACAAGAGTCAGCGGCACCACCTCCAGCGCGCTGAAGACCGCGCCCAGCGCAATCACCGCCGGGCCCGAGCCCGCGAAGTAAAGGTGATGGAATGTGCCGATGATGCCGCCGGACAGAAAGATCGTCGTCGAGAAGAGCACCGCTCGCGTCGCCGAACGAATCTCCAGCAGCTTGAGCCGCGTGAACAGGAATGCAATCACAACCGTCGCAAAGACCTCAAAGAAGCCCTCGACCCAAAGATGGACCACCCACCAGCGCCAGTACTCCGCCGTGACCAGATGGCTGCGCTGCCCATACATCAGACCCGCCGCGTAAAACATCGGAATGGCAATGCTGGAGATGAGGAAGAGGGACAGCAACGACCGGTCCTCGCTCTTCCTCTGCAACGCAGGCTTGAGCGCACGCACCATCAGCACCAGCCAGAGCACCAGGCCGATGAAGAGCAGAATCTGCCAGAAGCGGCCCAGGTCCACATATTCAAAGCCCTGGCTGCCAAACCAGAACCAAAGGTTACCAAGTTTCTGCTGGATACCAAGCCACTCGCCGGCCAGCGAACCGCCCACCACCAGCACCAGCGCGACAAAGAGCACATTCACGCCCAGGCGTTGGAACTTCGGCTCATGGCCGCTGACCGCGGGACCAACGTAAAGCCCCGTCGCAAGCCATGAAGTCGCGATCCAGAAGATGGCGAGTTGCAAGTGCCACGTGCGCGTAATCGCGTAAGACAGGAACTTGTCGAGCGGAAAGCCATAAAAGCCCTGCCCCTCCACACCGTAATGCGCCGTGATGGCGCCCATCAGAATCTGCACCGCCCACAACGCCACCACCACGAGGAAGTACTTGATCGTCGCGCGCTGCGAGGGCGTCGGCTGCACGCCGAGAAATGGATCGCGCGCAGGATACGGCCCATGCACCGCTACCTTTTCCTGCGACCCATACCACCACACCAGGCCGCCAATTCCAGCAAGCAGGCCAACGAAGCTGATGATGCTCCACAGCACCGCGCCTGCGGTGGGCTGGTTGGCAATCAGAGGTTCATGCGGCCAGTTGTTGGTGTACGTGACGGTTGAGCCAGGCCGCTCCGTGCTTGCTGCCCAGGCCGACCACCAGAAGAACTCCGCCATCTGCTGCTGCTTTGCCGGGTCGGCCAGCGCGCCCTGCGGAATCGCATACTCCTTGCGGCCGTTCGCGAAGACATCCGCGTAATAGGCCGCAAGCTGCCGGAAGGCTGCCGCGCGATCCGCATCCAGAACCAGCCGATTCGCACGCGCGTCGTACTCGTTGCTGCGAATCTCCCGCACCAGTCGAGCCTTAAGCACAGCCTGTTGATCGGCATTCAGCGCGGCAAAGCTCTGCGCGCCGTCCTGTTGTGCCCAGCGGTTAAGAAGGAACTCAGACTCGCGGTGAATCCAGTCCGCGCTCCAGTCCGGTGCGACGTACGCGCCGTGGCCCCACACGGTGCCGATCTCCTGGCCGCCGATCGATTGCCACACGCCCTGTCCATCCGTGATGGAGGACCCTGTAAAGAGAAGTTGACCGTCCGCGGAGTAGACATCCGGGATCGGAGGTGCCTGACTGATCATCTTCCGCCCCACAATCCCGAGAACGGAAAAAGACCCAAGAATGACGATGACCAGCGCAATCCAATAACGCCTGTATGACATGATGTGCCTCGATGCGCCGCGCGGGCTTAGTGCCGCGGGCTGCTATAGCCGACATTAGGGTCGCCGCCGCCCGCATCGCAGGGACTTTAGTCACATGCCGTGCCCGCAAGACCCGCCGCGTCTCATTTCTGTCGCGTGCAGCTGTGATTTGCAACACCAACGCATCGCTGTGCTATGAAGGAGTGTGCACATGGGCGGGGATGCAGAACACCGCCACCGCAAAACGGCCCCATCACCGCCCGCCCACAAGGAGAGACCATGATCACACGCAGAGAGATCTTCATCGCCCTCGCCGCTGCGGCCCTGACTGCCTCAGCCTTCACCGTGGCCGCGCAGAAGGCCATGCTCACCTCGGCCATCTATAGCTGGGACTCCATCCCGGTTAAGACCACCGCTTCCGGCTCCGTCCGCAGCTTCTTCAGCGGGCCTACGCCCACGCTCCGGAACCTCGAGGTCCACGTCACCACGCTGAATCCCGGCCAGGCCCCGCACGCGCCGCATCGCCACGGGCACGAGGAACTGCTCATCATCAAGCAGGGCAATGTCGAGGCCCTCATCGACGGCAAGTGGCTGCCAGCCGGTCCCGGCTCGGTGATTCTGCTGGCGTCCAATCAGTTGCACGGCGTGCGCAACGCCGGCACGACTCCTGCCGTTTATCACGTCATCGCGTGGACCAGCGCCGACACGCCACCCGACGCAAAGTAGGCCGCGCGGGTTGCGCTATTCGCTTTTCTCCGCGTTGCGCGCCTTCACCTTGAACCAGATCGGCGTCCCCTTGAATCCAAAGGCCTCGCGGATCTGGTTCTCAAGGAAGCGCTCGAAGGCAAAGTGGAGCTTGATGTCGCGATCCGTGAACAGCACAAATGTCGGCGGCGCCACCGCTGCCTGCGTCATGTAGAAGATGCGCACGCGCTTCGCCATCGGCACCGGCGCGCGCTGGAAGTCGATCTTATCCAGGAAGCGGTTCATCTGCCCCGTCGTCACGCGCTTCCGCCGCTCCGCAGCCACGGCCTTCACCTCATGCATCACGCGGGTCAGGCCTGTCCCTTCCAGCGCGGAGAGAAAGATCACCGGCGCATAGCTCAGATATTTGAGCGCGGAACGCAACTGGCGCTCGAAGATCTCGCGATCCGCCGGCGGCTTGCCATCCGTGCGACCGGTCGTCACCGCGTCCCATTTATTGACAACAATAATGACGCTGCGCCCGCTCTCATGGGCATAGCCGCCAATCGTGGCGTCGCTCGCC
>JAGWML010000080.1 GCA_028873155.1 Acidobacteriota bacterium | reverse complement strand
CGTCGTCCGGGCGGGCGCCGGTATGTTTTTTGAGCGATTTCAACCGGGCCTGTACCTGAATACGCTGCGCTACAACGGCGTGCTGCAGCAGCAATATATTGTTGCCAATCCAGATTTCTATCCCTCTGCGCCGCCGGTAGCCACGCTCGCCGGGATGGGATTGCCGCAGACGGTGGACTCGATCGCAAGCGGGCTGCGGCCGCCGTATCTGATGCAGTCTTCCATCGCGGTGGAGCAGCAACTCGCGAGCTCGGCGGTGGTCGGCGTGACGGTGGCGAACACAATGGGTCGGCACCTGCTGTACTCCGCGAATGTGGCCGCAAATCCGTCTACGGGAAATAACTATCAGTACCAATCTGAAGGCAGTTTGAACGAGACACAGGTAACGGTGTCGCTGCGGCGGAAATATCGCAATGGTTTTGCGCTGTTTGGCAACTATACATGGACGCAGGCGCACGACAACACCGATGGGCCATCGATGTTTCCTCTGAACCAGAACGACATTGCAGCGGAATACGGACGCGCGGCGACAGATATACATCACTACGCGGTAGTGAACGGAACAACGCCGGGGCCGCTGGGGATGACGATGAGCCCTTATCTGATTGTGCGCTCCGGTGCGCCGTTCAACCTCATCACCGGACATGACAACAACGGCGACTCGATTTACAATGACCGGCCCGGGATCGCAACGGACCCGACGAAGCAAGGAGTAATGAAGACGCCCTACGGTCTGCTGGATCCGTCGCCGTCGGCGGGCGAGATGATTCTGCCGCGAAACTTTGCACAGGGACCGGATTTTGTTGAGATGAACCTGCGTGTGAGTCGGGCGTTTGCATTTCATCGGCCGGAAGCGCCCGGTGTGGCACCCGCCGCGCGGATGCGGCCGAACTGGTTCTATATCCCGCACACACCGACGGGGCCGCACATGACAATCAGCGTGACGGCGCGGAATCTTATGAATCACGACAACCGCGGGCTGCCGTCGGGAAACCTCAGCTCACCGCTGTTCAATCAGTCGAACACGCTGTCGTCAGCCACCGACCCCTCGCTGGCATCGTACGGAAACAACCGGCGCATTCAGTTCGAGGCACGATTCAACTTCTAAGTTGCATGCGCGCCACCCACCAGGCAGCCGCCCCTGCGCTCACGCGGAGGGCGGCTGCAGCCACTCTCCGAAGCAACGGATTGATCCCTACTCCCACTTGCTCCGGTCAAATTCGAAAGGATAACCCCTTGAACCTCCAACGCGGGCCTATCAGTTCCTGTCCTCCGGTGACAACTCTTCCGATGAATTAGCCCAAGTAATATGAACGTTTTTCAAGTGATCGGTGCGGGGTTGAACAAGACCAGATCGTTATGCAATCCCCAGCGATCGGCGCATGTCTGCCGGCGGCCGCTTGCCACGTCAAGAATCATATTGAAGATCAGTTCACCCACCTGCTGGACCGTTAACTGACCGGTTGCAATCGTTCCTGCATCGATATCAATCAAGTCACTCCAATGTTCCGCAAGTGGCGTGCGGGAGGATACCTTAATGACGGGCGCCATCGCCAGCCCATACGGCGTGCCCCTGCCCGTTGTGAATACGTGCATGTTCATCGATGCGGCCAACTGCAGTGTGCCGCAGACAAAGTCGCTCGCAGGTGTTGCGGCGAAGACAAGGCCCTTGGTGGTGACGCGCTCCCCCGGTCCACTCACGCCAGAGATGCGGCTGGTCCCGCTCTTGGCAACCGAGCCAAGCGCCTTTTCAACTACATTGTTCAATCCACCAAGCTTGTTGCCTGGCGACGGGTTGGCGCTTCGGTCGGCACCGCCCCGCGCAAGGTAGGCGTCATACCACGCCATCTCTCGCACCAGTGCCTGTGCGACTTCCGGTGTCGCTGAGCGCGCGGTGAGCAGGTGGATCGCATCACGCACCTCTGTCACTTCAGAAAAGAGCACCGTCGCACCGGCGCGCACAAGCAAGTCAGATGCATACCCCACGGCGGGATTCGCCGTTATGCCTGAAAATGCATCGCTGCCGCCGCACTGCAGCCCAACCACTAGATCGGACACAGGTCGTGTTACGCGCCGCCGTCTGTTCAGTTGCTCAAGCCGGCTCTCGGCTGCGGCAACAATCGCATGCACCATGTCCAGAAATCCCGTGTGCTTGTCGTCCTGCAGCCGCACCACAATGGGTTCATTCTGGAGAATTGGAAGCTTCTCGGCCGGCAACAGGCGACTTGGCTGCAGTTTTTCGCACCCTAGGCTCACCACAATCGGTGTGCCGCCCAGGTTTGGATTCAACGCGAGATTCCGCAGTGTGCGGATCGGGATTTCTGCTCCGGGCGCATCAATGGCCACTCCACAGCCGAAACCGTGGGTCAGGGCAATTACATCATCGACGTTTGGAAACCTAGGCAGAAGGTCGGACTTGATGCGGCGAACTGCGAACTCCACCGTCGGAGCTACGCACTGCACCGTCGTCGTGATCGCCAGGATATTGCGTGTGCCGACCGTTCCATCCGGACTGAGGTAACCCTCGAAGGTGAATCCCTCCAACGGCGGCTGAGCTGGGGGCACACTTGTCGCCATCGGCAGATTGTCCAACGATGGAACTTGAGGCAGTTGAAGACGGCCTTCATGCATCCAACTGCCCGCAGGCAGCGCTTCAGTTGCGGCGCCGATCACTGCGCCGTATCGAACCACATCATCTCCCGGCGCGAAATCGACAAGCGTGACCTTGTGCGCTTCGGGCACATCCTCCAGTAAAACTATTTCGCGTGAAGCGATGCCGGTTGGAATGCACGTGCCTGCGGGAAGTCCGCCATCATTGACAACCGTGGCAACGTTATCGCTTGCGGTCACGCGCACCAGGCGTGGTTCAGTCGGCGATCTAGACATTAGAGAACACCTGCGATCTCAAAAAATTAAACACCCGCACTCGGCAGCAACCCGCTTTATGCTGCGACCACTGCGCGGCGAAACTGTTCAGGCTGTAGCCGATAGATATCGCCTGCGATGAACAGATAACTGATGATCGCTCCAAGAGCCGCTACAGCGACGAAGTCGAGAGCGAGATTGAACGAGCCGGTCATCTGGACAAAATACCCAATCACAATCGGCGTGGTAATGCCCGCAAGATTGCCACAAAGATTGAAGAAGCCTCCATTGAGGCCAACAAAGCCTGCCGGGGAAATGTCGGAAACCAGCGTCCACCCCAACGCGCCAAAGCCCTTCCCGAAAAAGGAAAGGGACATCAGTGTGAGAATTGCGATCTGCGAATCGGTGTAGTTGCACAGAACCAGAGTCATCGCCAGCAGCATGCCGAGAATGATCGGGGCCTTGCGCGCAACATTCAGCGAGTTCGATCGGCGCAGCAGCGCGTCCGACACGACGCCCCCAAGCAGGCCGCCCAAAGAGCCACACAGCGCGGGTAGCGCGGAGACGACGCCGACTCGCGCGATCGACATGTGGCGTCCCTGGTTGAGATAGATGGGAAACCACGTGAGAAAGAAAATTGTGAGTGTGTTGATGCAGAACTGTCCGATGTACACACCGAGAATCAATCGCTGCGTGAGCAGACGCGCGCCCTGACTCCAGCCGAAAGTCGTATGGACCGCGCTGGTCGAGGCGCCGATCGTGCAGAGTCCTCCGCCGCTGCGGATGTGCGCAGCCTCTGCTGCGGAGATACGTGGGTGATCATCGACATCGTGGATGGTGCGTGACCAGAGAACTGCCAGCGCGATACCCAGGCCGCCAAGAAGCCAGAAACATTCCTTCCATCCGGCGGTCTGCGCAATCCAGCCAATGGCAGGCGCAAAGAGCACGAAGGCGAAGTACTGCGATGAATTGAAGATTGCAGAAGCTGTGCCGCGCTCATTAGCAGGAAACCATGCTGCGACGATGCGTCCATTGCCTGGAAATACCGGCGCCTGCGCGAGCCCCGAAAGAAGGCGAGCCGTGAGAAGCACCGCAAAGGCCAATCCGCCAGTGAGGAATCCGGCGAATCCGGTGCTGACTGCCAGCATCGACCATGCAACGATGCTGATCACGTAGATCCGCTTGGCGCCATAGCGATCAAGCAGATATCCAGCAGGCACTTGTGCTACCACATAAACCCAGCTGAACATCGAGAAGAGATAGCCGAGCTGAATCGACGTCAGATGCATATCCTTCGCCAGGCGGATGCCAGCAATGGAGAGCACAACGCGATCGCCATAACTGAAAGCACTCGCCATGAACAGAGCAAACACAACCAGGAATCGCACGTGGCTCGAATTTCGCGAAGCGGCATCCATGCAGCGGGTCCTTAGGTGATCAAGATAAGCGTGAGCTAGGTGCGTTGCGCAATCAGCGCGCGCAATTGAAGCAGTTCATCGTCAGTCAGGTCTGTGAGCGGCGCACGGACTGAGCCAGCGGGACGGCCCACAATCCTCATGCCCGCCTTGATGATCGAGACCGCATAGCCCTTTTTGCGATCGCGGATGGTGATATACGGCATCACGAACTCGCGCAACTGCCTCGCAATGAACTCACGATCGCGGCGGCGAACGGCGCTATAAAACTCTTTCGCCCACACAGGCAAAAAGTTGAAGATCGCAGAAGAGTAGGTCGTGACACCCATCTCGAGGTACGGCAAAGCAAATGTCTCAGCCGTTGGCAGTCCTCCGATATACGTCAGCCGGTCGCCCAGGCGCAGATAGATACGTGCCATTAGCTCAAGATTGCCCACGCCATCTTTGAATCCGATCAGGTTCGGGCATCTCTCGGCCAACTGCGCCAGCGTCACTTCGTTCAGAATCGCGTTGTCACGGTTATAGACAATGACTCCGAGATTCGTGGACCTGCACACCTCTTCTGCGTGCGCCAGCAATCCTCCCTGTTCGGCATTCACCAGATACGGCGGAAACAGCAATAGGCCCTGTGCCCCTGCTGCCTCTGCCGCCCGTGCGAATTGGATTGCCATGGCCGTGCCGTAGCCACAACCGGCCAGCAGCGGCACCTGGCCCGCAATCTCACTGGATGCTGCCCGCACGACATTGGCGTACTCATCGAGAGTCAGAGAAAAGAACTCACCTGTGCCACCCGCCGCAAAAAGACCCGCCGGCTCATGATCGACCATCCATGCCAGGTGGCTGCGATAGGACTCCTCGTTGAGCTGATTGTCATCGGTGAAATGCGTGACAGGAAACGAAAGCAGCCCCTTGCCGATCGTTTGCTTAAGCTGTTGGGGGTCCATCGGGCTGAGTGCAGGCATCAAGTCGAAGCGCTCCTGGCGAACTGGACTGCTGTGCCTACCACTATATCGCTGCTCTTGAAGGGCTACCTAGTTGCTCCTGTCAATCGATGGATACACAAACCATCCCGTACAGGCGCTGCCCTGGCTGAATCGATCCGATGAAACCGCGCTCGGCAACAAGCTCAGGTTGCGGTGGCTTTTGCCACCCGACGATAGCGCTCCAACGGATCTGAAATCATTTTTCAGGATCGACTACACTAGAGATGTGACCAAGTCTTCCCAGCCCACGGCGCCCACCGTGGGATTTATCTCCTTAGGCTGCCCGAAAAACCTCGTCGATTCCGAGGTGATGATGGGCATGCTGGACCATGCAGGTGCGCGGCTGACGGCAAAGCCCGAAGAGGCCGAGATTCTCGTCGTCAACACGTGCAGTTTTATCGATACAGCCAAGCAGGAGTCGGTGGACACAATTCTGGAGATGGCGCGCCACAAGACGGAAGGCCGCGCACGCAAGCTGATCGTGGCCGGCTGCCTGGTGGAGCGCTACCGTGACGAGATTCAGAAGAATATTCCCGAAGTGGATGCGGTGATTGGTACGGGCGAGTTGGAATCGATTCTGGCCGCGGCGGGCATTGCGCCTGCGCCGGCAACGCCCTCGCCGTTCACCATCCTCACTGGAGATGCGGAAGTGCGCGCGGGACGCGAGGCCGATGCAGGCACCCATCGCAACGTTCCCGCAGAGATCAGCTTCCGCGCGGAGGGCGACCATCGCGAGCAGCAAGGCCGCTTTCGCCGCGACGACTGGCACGGCGCGGCGTACCTGCTGCCGACCTACCTGTACGACGAGGCCACGCCGCGACTGCTCTCGACCGGGAAGGCGTCAGCCTACATCAAGATTGCCGAGGGGTGCGACCATCCGTGCACCTTCTGCGTGATTCCGAACCTGCGGGGCAAGTTTCGCTCGCGGCGGTTTGAGAGCGTGGTGGCAGAGGCGCAGCAGCTTGTGGCGCGCGGCGTGCGGGAGATTACGCTCATCGGCCAGGACACGACCTGCTACGGCGAGGACCTGGGCTTGAAGGATGGCCTGGCGAAACTCCTGGATGCACTGGCGCAAATCGAAGGTTTGCGCTGGCTGCGCTTCCTGTATGCGTACCCGAATCGCATCACCGGCAAGCTCCTGGAAACGATTGCGAAGCACGAGAACATCTGCAAATATCTCGACGTGCCTCTGCAGCACGCTTCGCCGGATGTGTTGAAACGAATGAAGCGCGGCGCCGGCGCGGAGATCTTCTTGAAGACGATTGAAAAGGTGCGCGCGGCGGTGCCGGGCATTGCGCTGCGGACTAGCTTCATCGTCGGCTTTCCCGGTGAATCGCTCACCGATTTTGAGCAACTGGAGCAGTTCATCGGCGAGGCAAGATTCGACTGGCTGGGCGTCTTTAACTATTCCGATGAGGAAGGATCGGGCGCGTTTGGTCTGGATGCAAAGGTGCCGAAGCGTACGATTGAGGCGCGGCGGCGCAGGCTGATGAAGCTGCAGCAAGGCATCAGTCAGCGTGCCAAACAGCAGTGGGTAGGCCGCGAGGTGATGCTGCTGGCGGAAGGGCCGTCGGCAGAGACGGAGCTGTTGTGGGAAGGCCGAACGCAGTTCCATGCGCCGGAGATTGACGGCAAGGTGTACATTAACGACTTTGGCGAGTTGGAAGCGCTGGAGGCTGGGCGGTTCTATCGCGCGGAAATCACCGAAGCGCACGACTACGATCTGGTGGCGCGGGTGGTTTCACTGGCGCTGTAGACTGAATCCTTCAGAGTTGGGCCTGCATCGTGGCGGGGATCATGGCAGGAAAGAAGAAATCGGCGAAGGTGTTGCGGTGTCCGACGTGCGGCATGCTGGTGCGGCCGAAGGACGAAGACTTCCCTTTCTGCAGCGACCGCTGCCGCAAGATCGACCTGGGCAAGTGGGCCTCCGGCGTGTACAAGATCAGTTCCCCGGTCCTCGACCCCGAGGTGCTGGAAGACCTGGGCGGTCTCGCCGGCGGGCAGTCGAAAGGCGAACGGCATGAGTGAGTCCATAGTCGGACCTGCCAGTTCGCACAAGACTCTGTGGGCCTGGGCGATCGCGACGTTCTTCGGCGCTGGACTGGGCAAGCCCGGTCCAGGGACGTGGGGATCGGTGGCTGCGGTGCTTCTGTGGGCGCTGCTCGGCCTGTTCGCTCACCCATCGCCTCATGGGATGCTGCTGGTCTTGCTGGCGGGTATCGTGTTCACGCTGGTTCTGGGGATTCCTGCAGCCACGCTGGCTGCACGCGAGAGCGGACGCAAAGATCCGAGCTTTGTGGTCATCGACGAAGTTGCAGGACAATGGATCGCCCTGCTGGGCAGCCCCGTGGACTGGCGCCATGGCCTGCTTGCTCTCCTTCTCTTTCGCCTGTTTGACATCACGAAACCAATCCCTGTGCGCCAACTCGAGCGGCTGCCCGAGGGATGGGGTATCGTGTTCGATGATGTGGCCGCGGGGCTGTATGCTTTGGGTATAGCTTCCCTGGTACGCATCTGGTTTTGACAGCAATCATGCCCCGTTCGCGCCCCCAAATCGATCCACACGATGTGCAAACCGTGCCGCGCATCGACGATATTGTGCCCTCGGCGGCACTGCCGAACGGCGAGGTTGAGCTCATAGGCGTGGGTCTGGGACCGGCAGGCTCCAGCATTCCTGCGGTCTTTGTGGGCTCCGATGTGGGCCAAGTGCTGATGTCGCGGCCGGGACGGCTGGCCCTGCGCGTGCCGGATGAAGCGACGACTGGGCTGGTGGAAGTGCGCTCGACCACGGGCACAAGCAACGCTGTTCCTCTACGTGTGGCAAGGCAACTCTCCAGCGGCCTGCACCCGGTGACGAGCCCGGCGGTGAGCCGATCGGGGATGGTGTATGCCACAATCTCCGGTCCGCGGGGCAAGCAGACGCCGGTATCGGTGGTGCGCGTCAGCCCCGATGGACGCGGCACGCCGTTTGTCACCGGCATTCTGAACGCCACAGGGCTGGCCTTCAGTCCGGATGGGGATCTGTATGTGACTTCGCGCGCCGAGGGCAACGTGTATCGCATCGACGGCGCGGGCGAGCCAAGCCTCTATGCGGAAGGTATGGGAATTGCCACGGGAGCCGCCTTCGACGCCGAGGGCAACCTGTTCGTCGGCGACCGAAGCGGGACGATCTTCAAGATTGACCCCCAGCGGCGCATCTTTGTCTACGCAACGCTTGAGCCAAGCGTGTCGGCCTACCATCTCGCAGTGGGACCGGACGGAACGGTCTTTGTGGCCGGGCCAACGCTGGGCTCGAACGAAGCAATCTGGGCGATTGATCCCCATGGGGATGCGCGAGCCTGGTACCGAGGACTTGGGCGGCCGCAGGGATTGGCTCTGTCGCGGGAAGGCAATGTCTTTGTGACGGCATGCCTGCGAGGGCGGCGCGGGCTGGTGCGAGTAACTCCGACGGGGCAGGCAAGCCTGGTGCTGAGCGGTATCAATCTGGTGGGCGTCGCGTTTTCGCCGCTCGGGACCACGATTCTGGCCACCAACGATGCAGTTTATGATGTGGACCTGGGCGTGGAAGGCTTGAACGTCTTTTAGACCTCACCAACGCAAATCGTGCAGACTCGAATTGCGGTGAGCCAGAGGCAGCCGGCCAAGCCTGCACATGCAACCAGACCAATTCCTACGTGCTACGGAGCCCCGATGAGCATCGCACAGACGCCCCCGGCCTCCTATTACGCTGTCATCTTTACCTCCACGCGGTCCGAAGCGGACAAGGGATATGAGGCCATGGCCTCTGCCATGGTGAATCTTGCCGCGCAACAGCCCGGTTATCTGGGAATGGAGACGGCGCGAGACTCCATCGGCATTACGGTCTCCTACTGGGAAAATCTGGAGGCGATTGCCGCTTGGCAGCGGAACGCTGCGCACCTGGTTGCGCAGCAGCGCGGACGCGAGCTTTGGTATGACAGCTTCAAAACGAGGATCTGCCGCGTAGAGCGCGATTACGGCTTCCAGCGCGAATAGACCATCAGTCCGCCGCCGTCTGCAAGAATAGAAAGAGCGTGGCTTGTCCTCCCCTCTCGTCCACAAGCTGCGCTGGATTGCGACCAGGAGCGAAAAGCTGCTTTCATGAAATGCGAAATCATCGCTGTCGGCTCCGAGATGCTGACCCCGTACCGGCAGGACACCAATTCTCTCTATCTCACCGAGAAACTGAACGAGCTCGGCGTCACCGTCGCCTTCAAGTCGATTGTGGGCGACCGCCGCAAAGACCTGCTGAATGTGATCCAGACGGCGCTGGGGCGCGCGGACATTGTGGTGCTGATGGGTGGACTGGGTCCGACGGAAGATGATCTGACTCGGGAAGCGGTAGCCGAAGCGCTGTCGCTTCGCCTGCGCCGCGATGGAGCGTTGCTTGCCGCTCTGCATGCGCGCGCTGCAACCTGGCGCATGCCCATGCCAGAGAACAACCAGAAGCAGGCCGACGTGATTGAGACAGCCACTGTTTTACCGAACCTCAACGGGAGCGCGCCAGGTCAGTGGCTCGACACGATCTACAACACCTACCGCAAACTCGTAATGCTTGTGCCCGGGCCGCCAAACGAGTGCAAGCCGATGTTTGACGCCGAGTGCGTCCCGCGGCTGCGAGCCGCCGTGCCGGAGCGCCACATCGCGAAGCGGACGCTGAAGGCCGCCATGATTCCCGAGTCGCAGGCGGACAAGCTGCTGGCGCCCATTTACACCACCTACACCGATGTGGAGACAACGATTCTGGCGCACGCAGGTGATATTCAGCTCACACTGCTGTGCACCAAAGCCAGCCGCGAAGCCGCGGAAGACCGGGTGGAAGAGCTTGCCGGAAAGCTGGAAGAAGCGCTCGACGACTGGCTCTACTCGTCGGAAGGTGAAACGCTGGAGCAGATTGTTCTCTACTACCTTGGGCTGCGCCAGGCGACGCTGGCCGTAGCGGAAAGCTGCACCGGCGGCATGGTGGCGCAGCGCATCACCGGCGTGCCCGGCAGCTCGCGGTCGTTTCTCGGGGGGGCGGTCGTCTACTCTGACCCTCTGAAGACGAGCTTTGCAAATGTGCCACCGGAGATGATTGCCAAACATGGCGCGGTTTCGGCGGAGGTCGCCGCCGCAATGGCCGCGGGTATTCGCAAGCGCACGGGAGCGACACTGGGCCTGGGCGTGACGGGCATTGCCGGGCCCACGGGCGGCACTGACCAAAAGCCGGTGGGGCTGGTCTACTTTGCGGTGTCGGACTCGCAGAAGACGGACACGTACGACCGGACCTTCCGCGGTAACCGCGACCGGGTGCGGCAATGGGCCACGCAGCAGGCGCTGGATCTGATCCGTAAGAAGCTGATGTAAGAGACCGCACGCGACAGCGTGCAGCATGAGAAAGGCGGACCCAAGGGTCCGCCTTTCTCGTTTGAGTTGGAAACAGCGCTACGCCTTGACCGCAAGCCTCTCGGCCACGAGCTCATGCCCGCGTGCGAAGAGCTCATCCTGTGAGAGCTTGCCTGCGTCCACATCGGCCAAAACTGCCTTCTGCGCGGCGTACTCGCGGTTGACCACTCCCGCCTTGGACTGCAGCATGCGCCAGGCTTTGCGGCGTTCGACGCAGAACATGACAAGCTGACGCGAGAGTGCGCGGAACTCGATCTTGCCGTTTTCTTCGTACTTGATGTACACGCCGAAGTCCGGAATGAACGAGCGGTGCGAGGGGTTGAGGTAGCGGCGATAGACCACATCCTGCTGCGTGATGCGCACCAGCATGTTATCGAGCGAAATCAGCTTCTCCGCTGCCTCCGGCTTGACCTTCTTCAGGTGGTTGCGGAAGCGCGCCTCGGTGGTGCACCAGTGCGCCACGGTATAGCGCATGGGCTCGCCGGTGGACTTGATCTTCGTCTCGTACCAGTCGAGGTCGAGCGAAGGGTTGCCCTTGATGTCGAGCGCTTCCTGGTAGCTCTCGCCCTTGCGGAGATCGAAGACGAACTCCGGCACGCCGCGCGAGTCGCGCACGCGCTGCGCCTGGTGCAGAGCCATGTCGTCGGGCACTCCGTGCTCCGGTTGGCAGGTGGTGAAGGCCTGCAGGAACATGGTGCCGCGATATTCGAGGCCATCGAGAATGGCCCGGTAGAGTTTGGGCGCGTTGGCCATGGAGACCTGCGCCACGAACGGCGAGCCGTGACCAGCAAGGAAGGTCTCCGCTACCGTCTTCTTCTCGGTGTTCTTGCCCTGCGTTGCGGCGCC
>JAGWML010000079.1 GCA_028873155.1 Acidobacteriota bacterium | reverse complement strand
GGCGCTCTTGATTGCATCAGGCGGTCCCGCCGAGGACCCCGAATCTCAACCCTTCACCCAGGAGTCGCAATGGCACTCGCCGCAGGAACCTACGCTGTCTTTCAGACCACAGAAGGCAAAGTCACCGTCCGCCTCTTTGAAACGGACGCGCCCGTCACCGTCAAGAACTTCATTGAGCTCGCTGAGGGCTCCCGCGAGTGGACACACCCCGTCACCCGCTCCAAATCCTCCAGCAAGCTCTACGACGGCACCATCTTCCATCGCGTTATTCCCGACTTCATGATTCAGGGCGGCGACCCCGCCGGCACCGGCATGGGCGGCCCCGGCTACCGCTTCCAGGACGAGACCAAGGGCTCACCCCACAAGTTTGACAAGCCCGGCAAACTCGCCATGGCCAACTCCGGCCCCGGCACAAACGGCTCCCAGTTCTTCCTCACCGTCGCGCCCACGCCCTGGCTTACCGGCAATCACACCATCTTCGGCGAAGTCGTCGAAGGCCAGGAAATCGTCGTCGCCATCTCCAAGGTCGCGCGCAACTCGCAGGACAAGCCCCACAAGCCCGTAGTCCTCGAATCCGTCGTCATCGAGCGAGTGGCCTAGTCTGCGTCCCGCTTGAGGCACCTTCCCGACATCCCGTCCGGTTTGCTCTTGCTGAGCAAGCCGGGCGGCAGTTCCATTTAAATTTCAGCCGCGCTGATCTCCAGAATCGCCGCGCCAAATCGATCCACTTTGGCTGAACCCATCCCATCCACCAGCAGCAACTCCCTGGGCGTCTTCGGCCGGCTGCGCGCCACGGCGTTCAGCGTCCGGTCATGCATCACTACATAGGCCGGAACACGCAGCCGTTTGGCCTCAGCCGTCCGCCACTCTTTCAGCCGCGCCGCCAACGCCTCCTCGCCGGGTGATAAAGCAGCGACCTGGGCTTCTGCTTTCTTCGCGGCTCGCGGCTTTGCGGCAGCAACCTTTGCTGGCTTTTCCCGCCGCCCGCCGCCAAACTCCTCCACCATCCCATCGGCGATCAGCAACTCCAGCGGAAGGGAGCGCCGCATCTCCATTCCCTTCTCCGTCAGCCGCGCCTTGCGGAACCGCCGCACCTCGCCGTCCTTCTCATAGACTGCATCTTCCTGCTCAATCAGTCCCGCCCGCGTCATCCCGTCCAGCAGCGCGTTCAACTCGTCCCGGCCCACGCGACCCGCCAGCTCCAGGCCTCGCTGCAACGTTCCCGCCGCCTTGTAGGCCACCGGACGCAGATCGTCGGCAATCGCATGCGCCAGCTCGCGCTCTGCCGCGCTCGCCCGGCGGAAGAGCTTCAACACCGCACCCTCCGGATCGCAGGCATCGCAGACGCCGCACTGCCGGTTCGCATCTTCCTCGTCGCCAAAGTGGCCCACCAGCGCCGCCATCCGGCACGCGCTTGATTCCGTGTACCGCACCACCTTCTCCAACTGCTCCGCGCGGTGCCGCGCCTGCACCGTGTAGGTTTTCTTCCAGCCCGGCCCGCCGCGGGTCGCGGTGCCGTTATAATCCACTTTCACCCCGCCATGAATCTCCAGTTTTTCCAGTGCTTTATCAAATGCCTCTTCATCCAGTTTCGAACTATTGCGCAGCTCATCCAGCGGCAGCGGATTCTCCCCCAGAGCGCGATACACCCGCTCCAGATCGCCCGGCGGCGGGTAGTCCCGGTTGAGAAAGAAGTCGTGCGTCCTCTGGTCCGCATAGCTGTGCATCAGGAAAGTCCTGCTTTGCTTTCCATCCCGTCCGGCACGGCCAATCTCCTGGTAATAGCCCTCCAGCGTCGCAGGTAGCCCGGCATGAATCACGGTGCGAATATCCGCCTTGTCAATGCCCATGCCGAAGGCGATGGTGGCCACTACCACGTCCAGTTTCCCAGCCTGAAAAGCCTCCTGCACCTGCTCGCGCCTTTCGGCGTCCAGACCCGCGTGATAGGCGGCTGCCGGCATCCTTGCCGCCAGTTCCCCGGCAAGCAGCTCCGCCTGCTTTCGCGAAGGCGCATAGACGATGGCAGGACGGCGCGCCGGGTCCGCCAGCAATCCGCAAACCACGCGAGCCCGCTCCGGTACAGGCGTCTCAACCACCTCAATGGCGAGATTCTCGCGCCGGAAGCCATGAATGAACTTTGCCGGCCGCTCCATCGCCAGCTGCTCGACAATATCCGACTGCACCGTCGGTGTCGCCGTCGCAGTCAGCGCCAGCACCGGAGCAGGACGCAGCGCAGGCAGGTGCTGGCCCAGCATCCGGTAGTCCGGCCGAAAGTCGTGCCCCCATTGCGAGATGCAGTGCGCCTCGTCGATGGCAATCAGCGCGGGCTTGTGCTTCGCCAGCATCTCTGGAAAGCCGGGCACGCGCAGCCGTTCCGGCGCAATAAAGAGAAACTGCAAACCGCCCTGCAGATAATCAACACACGCCTGCCGCGCCACAGCGCGGTCCAGCCCGGAGTGGATACGGGCAACGCGCAGGCCCAGCGCAGACAGCTTGGCCGCCTGATCCTCCATCAGCGCAATCAAAGGGGAGATCACCAGCGCCGTTCCGCCCAACGCCAGCGCCGGCAACTGATAGCAGAGACTCTTGCCGGACCCGGTCGGCATCACCAGCAGCAGATCTCGCCCGTCGACTGCCGCGCGACACACTGCCTCCTGATTCGCGCGAAAGCTGCTGAATCCAAAAACCGTCTGCAGGAGGTGTTTCAGATCGGGCGCGTGCGGATTGGCGTTCACCATCAGGAGTCTCAGCCCTCACTCTAGCAGTCATACCCGCCACGTCCTCTAAGGACTGCCTGCAAGAACCGCACCGGGAGACCGGGGGCGAGCAAGTAGAGCGAAACCCAGGCGGTAGCCAACGAGTGCAGTTTTCTGATACATGCAGTCAATCGCCTGCCGCCTTATCATTACTCTCAGCTATGGATCAGAGCGACGAGGAAGCACGCCTTCGATGAATCTTCAGGATCTCAGGTATCTGGTTGCCGTCGCCGAGCATCGCCACTTTGGCCGCGCCGCTGCGGCCTGCAACATTAGCCAGCCGACACTCAGCAGCCAGGTGCGCAAGCTGGAGGGTGAGCTCGGCGTCACCCTGCTCGAACGCACCAACAAGCGCGTCGAGCTCACGGCCGTCGGCAGCCGCATTCTCGCCCATGCGCAGCGCGCCCTGCGCGAGGCAGCCCTGATGGAAGAGGTGGCGCGGGCAGCGCGCGATCCGCTCGACGGCCCTCTCAAGCTCGGCGTCATTCCCACGCTCGCGCCTTACCTGATGCCGCTGATCCTCCGGCCACTTCGCGCAGCCTATCCTGCCCTGAGCATCGAACTGTGGGAAGACCAGACGCGTGTCCTGATCGACGGCCTGCGCAACCACCGTCTCGACGCTGCCCTGCTCGCCACGGCGACGGATTCGCCGGAGATCACCGAATTGGCTCTCTTCGACGAACCGCTCCTTGCCGCCCTTCCCCCAACACATCGCCTCGCCAGCCAGTCGATAGTGAGCGAAGACGCCCTGAGCGACGAGTTGCTCGTGCTGGCCGACGGGCACTGTCTCGCCGTCCAGGCGCTCCACGCCTGCGGTGCAAAGCACGGCGTGCGCACCGGCCTGCGCGGCTCCATGCAGGCGGCCACGCTGGAAACCCTCGTGAACCTCGTCGCCGCGGGCTATGGCGCCACTCTCATTCCCGCGCTGGCGGCTGACTCTCTCGGCCGGCTCGGCATCACCCTCCGTCCTCTCGCCGGACGCTCCACGCGCACCATCCGCCTTGCCAGCCGCCCGGGATTTCCCCGCCCGCAGGCTCTGCGGGCACTCGAAAAAGTCATCCGTGAAGCCATTCGCACGGCGCTGGTGACAGTCTGAATGGAAGACGATTCGCCTGTGGAAATTCGGGGTCGAATTCGGGCCAAAACCCCAAGAATCCCAAAAATCTCCTAAGAATCACGGATTCTTCGATTTCGGCCCGCCTTATCCACAAAAACCCCGTCACGGGCCGTTGACCCCGCTCTCCCGCCTTCGTAGAGTCTGTACAAACGGCAGTTCCGCGCGCTGCGCGAGACTGCCGCGGGCTATTCGTCCGGCAACGCAGCGCCCAACACCACCGGAGTAACGATGCTGAAACTGAAGAAGATCCACATCCTCGGCTTTAAGAGCTTTTGCGACCGCACGGAGCTGATGGTTCCCGGCACGGGAATTGCCGTCATCGTGGGCCCCAACGGCTGCGGCAAATCCAACATTCTGGATGGAATGAGCTGGGTTCTCGGCGAGCAGAGCGCAAAAAGCCTGCGCGGCAGCCACATGCAGGACGTCATCTTCTCCGGCACGCGCGAGCGCAAGGCTCTCGGAATGGCAGAGGTGACCATTACCCTCGTCGATCCGGAAGCTTTTGAAGGCCCGATTCCGGTTGAGCCGGAGATCTTAATCGATCACGACGGCCCCGCGGACTGGGACGAGGAAGAGCTGCGCAGGCAAAAGGCAGTAGAAGCGGAAGAGATTGCCTCAGCCGAGCAACCCGGCCAGGTGCTGGAGGACGAGGACGAACCCGCTGACGCGCAAGCCAGCGTGGAAGGCCCGCAACCCGTCGTGCTCAAGATTCGGCGCCGCAAGTTCCGGCGCACGCCGCAGAAAGGCGAAGTGGTCATCACCCGGCGTCTCTTCCGCACCGGTGAAAGCGAGTACCTGCTGAACGGCAAGCTCTGCCGCCTGCGCGACATTCAGGACATCTTCATGGGCACTGGCCTCGGGCCCGACAGCTACGCGATCATCGCGCAGGAGCAGATTGGCCAGCTCCTCAGCGCCAAGCCCTATGACCGTCGCGCCATCATCGAAGAGGCCGCCGGCATCACTCGCTTCAAGACCAAGAAGCGCCTCGCCGAGCTGCGGCTGGAGAGCGCCAAACAGAATCTGGCTCGCGTGGACGACATCTTTGAAGAGGTAACGCGGCAGATGAACTCGCTCAAGCGCCAGGCTGCCAAGGCCGAACGTTTCGCGGCTGTGCGCGACGAGCTGCGCGCACGTCTGCGCGTCGTGCTTGCCAGCCGCATGGCACAGATGGACGCCGAGCAAACGCGACTGGACTCAGAGATCGCCGCGCACTCCGAGAAGATTCAAGCTTCAGCCACCGAAATTGAGGCGTGGGAAGCAAACCAGCATGCCTTGACTGAGCGCGGTTATGCCCTGGATCACGAAAGTCAGGAGGCCCAGAACCGCGCCAGCGCCGCTGCAGTGGAATTGGAGCGGGCAGCCGCGCGCGAACGCGGCAACGCGGAGCGCATCGCCGACCTCGAGGCCCGCGCCGTCTCTGCAGCAGCCGAACTTGAGCAGACGCGGACGCAGCTGGCGGGAATCGCCGAGGAACGCGCGCAGCAAAAGACGTTCCTCGAGACTGCCGCGGGCGAAGCGCGCGCCTTTCATCAGCGTGTGGAGGCGCAGCAGCAGGAGGCGCGCAAGGCCGCAGAAGAGGTCTTTGCCGCCGAGCGCAATCTTGAGACCAGCCGCCGCCACGCGATGCACCTGCTGACGCTCGCCGGCAACGCGCGCAATAGCACGGCGCAGGCGGAAGAGAGCCTTGCAGCCCTCGAACGTGAGGCCGAGCGCCTGACGGCAGAGATCAGCCAGGCGCAGATCGAGCTGGAGAATCACGGCGTCGAACGCGGCCAGGCCAGGATGCGCTTTGAGTCTGCCGCGGAGACGCTGAAGCGCCTGGAAACCGAAATCGTCACGCTGCGCGAGAACCTGCAGACACGCCGCAGCGAAGAAAGCACCCTGCACACGCGGGCCAACCAGCTTCGCAGCGAGCACGCCAGCGCCGAGGGCCGCAAGCGTTCGCTCGAAGCGCTCATCCGCGACCACAGCTACTCGACAGACACCGTGCGCCGCTTGCTCAAGCCCGGCGCCCTCGGTGACGGCGTCGCTCCTGTCGGCACCCTGGCGGATTTCCTTGAAGTCAGCGGCGCCCACGAGCGCGTAGTCGATGAATTTCTGCGCGAGGAACTGAACTACGTCGTCGTCAAGAGCTGGGATGCCGCTGAAGAAGGCGTCCGTGTGCTTAAGTCCGGCGTCGATGGACGCGCCACCTTCCTCATTCACGACGCAACCCAGGGCAGCCTCTTTGCAGAGACCGACGACACCATCCGCACCGAAGGCGTCACGCCGCTCAAAGAGACGATCCGCGTGCTGAACGGCTTCGGCCGATCGCTCGAGACGATCCTCCCCAAGCTCCGCAATGGCTACCTGGTGGATGACTCCGCCATCGCGCAGAGCTTGACGGCGCAACATCCGCATGCATTTTTCCTCACACCGGAGGGCGAGTGCTTCCACAACGCGACCGTCACTGGTGGCAAGCCCGCCACGCAGGGCCCGCTGGCGCTCAAGCGCGAACTGCGTGAGATCGACGCGCGCATGGCCGGGATTGAGCAGAACCTGGCCGAAGCAGATCTGCAGGCAGCCACGTTGCAGAAGAATATCGAAGAGCTGGCAGGTCAGTTGGAAGCGCACAGCGAAGAGCGCCGCCAGGCAGAGCGCGATTCAGCGAACCAGGGCGCAGCGCTCCAGCAGATGGAAGCCGAGGCCCAGCGCATCGAGCGCCGTCTGCAGGAGTGGAGTCTGCAGGCCGCGCGCAACAAGGATGCCCGCGAAGCCAAGCACACCGCCATTGAGCAGAAGCGCGAAGAGGCCGTGCGTCTGGAGGGCGAGCACGCCACGGCGGAAAAAGCGCTGGAAGATCTGAACGCCAAACTCGCAGATCTGCGCCAGACCCGCGAAGGCCTGCAGCAGGCCGCTGCGCAAGTCACGGCGGAGCTGGCCGGACTGGAAGAGCGTCGCCGCGGCGCGGAAGCAGCATTTCAGCGAATCGACCGCCTCCACGCCGACCTCGAACGGCGCGTCCTGACGTTGGAGCAGCAAAAGGCAGCCGCCGAGGCCGAGCGCGAACAGCGTACGCGCGAGAGCGCCGAACTCGCCGAGCGCCAGCAGCAGCTCATCGCCACCCGCGCGGAGGCGCAGACGCAGGCACAGGCGCTGGCCACCGAGGCGCAGACCCTCCGCCACCAGCTTGCCGATCTGGAAACGCTGCTCAAGACCAGCCGCATCGCACTCGACCAGTTGCGCGAGGAGCGCGCCACGCGGCAAAGCACGGCCGCAAAGCTGCGCTCAGACCTGGAGCATCTGGAAGGCAGTTGCATGACGGAGCTCAACGTGGAAGCTGCCGTCCTTCGCACCGATGCGGAGATTGCGCATCTGGCCGACGAGGCTCTCACGCTGGAAGACGAAGCATGCCGCGCGCTGCGCCAGCGCATGGAACAGATGGGTCCGGTCAACATGATGGCGCTCGACGAGTACAAGGAAACCGCCGAGCGGCACAACTTCCTGGAGACGCAGCGCAAGGACCTCATCGAGTCCATCGAGAACACGCAGGAGACCATCAAAGAGATCGAGCAAATCTCACGCACAAAATTCGAAGAGGCCTTCGCGCGCATCAACGAAAACTTCGGCCAGGTTTTCTCGAAGCTCTTCCAGGGTGGCCAGGCATTTCTGCGGCTCACCGACGAAGACAATCATGCCGAGAGCGGCCTCGAAATCGTTGCCTCGCCACCAGGCAAGAAGCTGCAGAATGTGCTGTTGCTCTCCGGCGGTGAAAAGGCGCTGACCGCGTTGTCGCTGCTTGTCGGCATCTTCCAGTACAAGCCAAGCCCGTTCTGCGTGCTCGATGAAGTGGACGCCCCGCTGGACGAGACCAACGTGGGCCGGCTCGCCGATCTGCTTCACTCGCTCAGCCGCGAGACGCAGTTCCTCGTCGTCACGCACTCCAAACGCATGATGCACGCCGCGGACATGATCTACGGCGTCACGATGCAGGAGCCGGGCGTCTCAAAGGTGGTCAGCGTAAAGCTGAGCCACCACGAGCAGCAGAGAGCCACAGCTTAAAAGCCTGGCGCGCGAGGGCTTCCCCGCTTCGCCGGCCTTTCCGCCAACGGCCGAGGGAGAACCCGCCGGCCAAGACGACACACCACAGCAGCACGCCATACACCGCGTACCACAGCGCCTCCTGCGCAGCGGAGACGCGCGGCGGGCTCAGCACAACCAGCGATCCTGTCGAGCTGATGTGCATCATCTGCGCGACCAGCAGGCTGTTGGACTCACTGACCATCCAGCCGATCAGCACGCGCATGGCAGTCATCGCCAGGGCAAAAGCAAGAAAGTAGGCTGGCCACCACTGACCATGCGGAGATACGGCGCCGAGGTAGTTGATCACCGGCAGGTGCCAGCATGACCAAAGCAGGCCCAGTTGTATGCTTGCTCTGAATCGCGATTGGCCGGCGCGCAGATGCGGATAGGCAAAGCCGGTCCACCCCACCTCTTCCAGCAGGCCTGCGGGTAGCCCGAAGAAGAAGCCAAACAGGAAAAGGTTCGGCGCAAAGATCGGTGAGGCCAGCCGGCTCATCACCGTCAGAACAACGAAAATGAGCGCGGGAGGCAGGAGCAGCAGGACCGCGCTCCGCGTCATCAGCCTGCGAGGGCTTAGGCTCGCAAGCAGGGCACGCAAGCCCGCCCGGCCTTCGAGGAATGCTGTCAGAAGGATCCCGGACAATGGCGGCCCGAGAAGCATGGCAGGAAACATCAGGAGCCCGGTGAACTGCTGGACCGGCTCATGCCGCAAGAGGGCAGGCGCAGCAACCAAAAGCGCTCCAGTCCATGAAATCAGGCAGGTCAGCCCATAGAACCATGCGACAGGATGGCGGCACAGCGGGCTGGAGAGCCAGGGAAGCATGATGCAGAAACGAAATTGCGTGCGGATTTGTTCCAGAATCCAACACTGAATGGAAGTTGGAGCAGGAATCCAAAAAGAAAATGCCTCCGAAGGAGGTCGTCTCTCCGGAGGCACTTGTGCATTGCACAAGAAAAGCGGGGACCAGTAGCCGACGCTGGAGGTCGGTAGCGTGCGGCTACTGGCGATCCCTTATGAAACGAAGCTAGCCGCGGCTTCCCCTTTCCACTGCTGCTTCGTGTCGCCCGGCTCAAAGAGGACCTTCTTACGTGCCCTCCGAACCATGTTGACAACCTGAGTCTCGCTCGCTTTCGCAATCGGTTCCGTGATGGCCGTCACACAAGTTTGTTTGGCCTCCTCCGCCCGGCAAGAACCCCTATTCCATCCCGTCGTGGCGCCGGTTAGACGGTTTGACAAACCGCGGCTCGGGCCGGAAAATCGAATCTTCAACCATCGGAACGTTGCCCGGCCGG
This sequence comes from Acidobacteriota bacterium, assembly GCA_028873155.1. Classification (GTDB taxonomy): domain Bacteria; phylum Acidobacteriota; class Terriglobia; order Terriglobales; family Acidobacteriaceae; genus Telmatobacter. Next base: position 2,329 of record JAGWML010000079.1, on the reverse strand, counting down.
TTCATGTCACTGCGCGAGACTCCATGAGGCGCCCAGCACCAGCCAGCACGGCAATCCGGAATCAGGCATTCCGGAATCGGACGCGCCGCAAGGACCTGACACCAACCATGCACACCCTTCTTCAATCAGAACTTGGCTCCACGCCGCTCATCGGGCGCGGAAAAGTCCGCGACCTCTATGCAGTGGGCGACGCGCTCTTGCTGGTTGCCACGGACAGAATCTCCGCGTTCGATCACGTCCTGGCCACCGGCATTCCAGGCAAAGGAAAGATCCTCACGCAGATCTCGCTTTTCTGGTTTGAGATGATGCGCGAGATCGTGCCCAACCATGTCATCTCGGCCAAGGTCGAAGACTACCCGCAGGAATTGCACGCCTACGCGGACCAGTTGGAAGGCCGCTCGATGCTGGTCAAGCGCGCACGAATGTTCCCTGTTGAATGCGTGGCGCGCGGGTACCTGGCCGGCTCCGGCTGGAAGGAGTACCGGACATCGCAGACCGTGTGCGGCATCAGCCTGCCTGCCGGTCTGAAAGACGGATCCCGGCTACCTGAGCCCATCTTCACCCCCGCAACCAAGAGCCAGGACGGCGCGCACGACGAAAACATCTCCTTTGAGCAGACGGAACAGTTGATTGGCCGCGAAAGCGCCGCAGAGTTGCGCCGCCTGACGCTGGCCATCTATCAGCGGGCAGCACACCACGCCGAAACCTGCGGCCTGATTCTCGCCGATACGAAGTTCGAGTTTGGCGTGACTGAGACTGGTATCATCCTTGCCGATGAGGTTCTCACGCCCGACTCGTCCCGCTTCTGGGACGCTGCCGCATGGGCTCCCGGCGGAGCGCAGCCCTCGTTCGACAAGCAATTTGTGCGCGATTATCTTGAGAGCATTCGTTGGAATAAGCAGGCACCCGCACCGGGGCTTCCAGAAGACGTGGTGAAGCGCACCCAGGCAAAGTACCTCGACGCATTCCGCAGACTGACGGGCCAGACACTTACACTGTAGTTCGGAGAGCAGACCGAAGTGACAGCAGTTGACTGGATCATCGTAGCGGTACTGGCTGGATCGGTCCTGACCGGGCTGGTGCAGGGACTCATCCGTTCGGTATGCACGGCAGCCGGCCTGATCGGCGGATTGATTCTTGCCGCGTGGAACTACCAGAGTATCGGGCTGCCATTGTCGCGCACTGTGCACGATAACCAGATCGCAAATGCAATAGGCTTTCTCCTGATCACAGTGGCGGTCATGACGGTTGGATTTCTTCTGGGCCTTTTCCTGTCGCACCTGCTGCACAAGATGGGCTTTGGCTGCCTGGATCGCCTGGCTGGCGCTCTGTTCGGCTTGGTGCAGGGCGTAATCACTGTTACCGCCGGCATGCTGATCACGCTGGCGTTCTATCCGCAACAGGGTTGGCTGGCACAGTCGAAGTTACCACCCTATTTCTTTCGTGTCTGCCATCTCAGTACGCATGTAACTCCGAATGGCCTGGCAAACAAGGTTCAGGATGAGCTGAAAACGCTGGAAGCCGCCTCTCCGGAATGGATGCACCGGCAGACTTCAACAGAATGAAATTTGCCATCGCTGTTGGGCCTTGATGTGGCAAGCTATTAAAGCGAGGTTTAGACGTGAGACGCGAACTGGAGAGCCTGGTGACTCAGATGCATTCGAGCGGCGTGCGCTATGACGAAGCCGTGCGCGAATTCAAGAAGCAATTTCTGCGCGAAGTTCTTGTGTCGAACCGGGGCAACCAGTGCAAGGCCGCCGATGAACTCGGCATCCATCGGAATACGCTAAGCCGCACCATGGCCGAGCTTGGCCTCAGTCTTGCCGAAGTACGTGCCGGCCTCAAGCGTCCACCGCGCAGCGAACGTCCTGTATTTGGAGTGGTGCGCCAGGGATATCGCCAGGGCTGACCACGCCATCAGCCACAATGGAATCGAATCAGCACAATCACACTGCGCGCGTTTTTGTCCGGCCCGGATTTCAATGGGACGGCCAGGATGCGTACCTGTTCGATATCGACGGCACACTTCTCCGCAGCAGGGACCGCGTTCACTTTGACTCCATTCCTGCGGGCGTGCGTCAGGTCACCGGCATCGCCGTGACGCTCGATGGAGTCGCAATCCACGGCAGCACAGACACCGCGATCCTTCACGAAGCCTGCGTCAGAGCGGGCATCGCAGACGATCGCATCGAGCCGCAGGTAGCCGCCATTCTGGATGCAATCCGCAATCACGTCGCAGAGCGGCGTGAAGAGTTGCAACCCTACCTGATGCCCGGTGTCCGTGAAACCTTGCGCCATCTGGCGCAGCTTGGAGCCGTGCTTGGCGTGG
>JAGWML010000078.1 GCA_028873155.1 Acidobacteriota bacterium | reverse complement strand
ACACGCGGCAGATTACAAAGGCCATGAAGATGGTCTCGGCCGCCAAACTGCGTCGCGCTCAGGAGCGCGCACTGGCCGCCCGGCCCTATGCCCGGATGATTGCCAGCGTGCTCGAGTCGCTGACCCGCCGCATCGACCTCTTCGATGAGGGGACGGGAAACCTTCGCCATCCGCTCTTCACCACCCGGCCGGAGAAGCGCATTTTGCTGATCGTCATCTCCGGCGACAAAGGCTTCGCTGGCGCGTTCAACGCAAACATCCTCAAGACGGCCTTCCAGTTCATCGCCGGCAACCCCGACAAGGAAATTGATATCGAGGCAGTGGGCCGCAAAGGCCGCGACCAGATGCGCCGGCGTTTCCCGGTCGCTGCCTATACCGAACACACCGACGAGAATGGGCACGTGACCCGGACCCGGGACAGGAAGGCTCCGGTAGAGGTCACAGGCGACTATCCCGGCATGCTGCTGAAGCTCGAGACCGACCGTGTCTTCGCGATGGCGCAGAGCGTCATCGCGCGTTACATGCACGAGGAGATTGACGCGGCCTACATCATCTACAACGAATTCAAGTCGGTCATCCAGCAGCGTCTTGTTGTCGAGCGTCTCCTTCCGCTCATCGAGATTGGCCGGCAGGAGCTTGCCGGTGTGGTGGAGCCGAGCAAGGAAGAGCGTGAGCGGGCCGCCGAGGCCGCACTCAGCGCGGGCATTGAACTGGAGCCAGCCGACACCGCCGAGGCCGATGAAGAAACCCGCAGATTCGGTACCGCGCAGGTGGACTACATCTATGAGCAGCCGTCGGAAGAGCTCTTTGCGGGCCTGATTCCGCAATATGTTTCTTCCATGCTCTATCACGCGATGACCGAGTCGGTCGCAGCCGAGCACGCGGCCCGCATGACGGCCATGGACTCAGCCACCAACAATGCATCCGACATGATCGACTCGCTCACGCTGCATATGAACCGCGTGCGCCAGGCGGCCATCACCAAAGAGATTATTGAGATTGTTTCGGGCGCCGCGGCGCTCTGAGAAGCGAGAGAACTATGGCAGAAAACATCGGCAAAGTGATTCAGGTCTCCGGCCCCGCCGTGGACGTGCAGTTTGAAGAGGCGACGATGCCGCCCATTTACCAGGCGCTGCGCGTCACCAGCGACGGCTTCAAGGTGCCCTCGCCCATCAGCGTCATCCTCGAGGTGCAGCAGCACCTGGGCGAAGGCCGCGTGCGCACCGTCGCCATGGAAGCGACCGACGGCATGGTGCGCGGCATGAAGGCCATCGACATGGGCGGGCCCATCCGCGTGCCAGTGGGCAAGGAGACGCTCGGCCGCGTCATCAATGTCATCGGCGAGCCGGTGGATGAGCTGGGCCCGGTGGGCGAAAAGCTGCGCAAGCCCATTCATCGCCCCGCGCCGCTCTTCGATGAGCAGTCGACGCGCGAAGAGATGTTTGAGACGGGCATCAAGGTCATTGACCTGATTCAGCCCTTTCTCAAGGGCGGCAAGATCGGCCTCTTTGGCGGCGCAGGCGTCGGCAAGACCGTTGTCATCATGGAGCTCATCAACAACGTCGCCAAGAATCACGGCGGCTATTCGGTGTTCGCCGGAGTGGGCGAGCGCACCCGCGAGGGCAACGACCTCTGGCTCGAAATGTCGGAGAGCGGCGTGATCAAGCCGGGCACGTGGCAGGAGTCCAAGTGCGCCCTGGTCTACGGCCAGATGACCGAGCCGCCCGGTGCGCGTCTTCGCGTGGCACTTACCGGCCTCACCGTCGCCGAGCACTTCCGCGACGAAGAAGGCGCCGACACGCTGCTGTTCGTCGACAACATCTTCCGCTTCACGCAGGCGGGCTCTGAGGTTTCCACGCTGCTGGGCCGCATGCCCTCAGCCGTCGGTTACCAGCCCAACCTTGCCACCGAAATGGGCGAGCTGCAGGAGCGCATCACCTCCACCAGCAAGGGCTCTGTCACTTCGGTGCAGGCCGTCTATGTGCCTGCCGACGACTTGACTGACCCGGCTCCGGCGACGACCTTCGCTCACCTCGACGCCACCACCGTGTTGAGCCGTCCGCTGTCGGAACTCGGCATCTACCCTGCCGTCGATCCACTGGCGTCCACTTCGCGCATCCTTACGGCGCGCGTCGTCGGACAGGAGCACTACGACGTGGCCCAGGGCGTGAAGAGGATCTTGCAGCGCTACAAGGACCTGCAGGACATCATCGCCATCCTCGGCATCGACGAGCTCTCAGAAGACGACAAGCTCACCGTCGCGCGCGCCCGCAAGGTGCAGAAGTTCCTGTCGCAGCCCTTCCACGTGGCCGAGCAGTTCACCGGCATCCAGGGCCGCTATGTGAAGATCGCCGACACCGTGCGCAGCTTCAAGGGCATCATCGAAGGCAAGTACGACGACATCCCCGAGCAGGCCTTTTACATGAAAGGCTCCATCGAGGAAGTGATCGAGACGGCTGAGAAACTGAAGGCGAGTGTGTAATGGCAGAGCAGACGAACCAGCTTCGAGTTCGCCTAGTGACCCCCGAGCGCACCTTGTTCGAACACACGGCGGAGTCCGTCGAGTTGCCTTCCAGGTCCGGTTACATGGAGGTTCTCTACGGCCACGCACCATTGCTTGCCGAGCTTGGCGCGGGCGATGTGACGCTCCATGGTGGACCGGAAGGCGATGAAAGGTACAACGTGAACTGGGGCTTTGTCGAGGTGCTGCCGGATCGCGTCACAATCCTGGCATCGGATGCCCTCAAGCCAGGTGAAATCGACGTGCCACGCGCTGCAAGGCAGCTCGATCACGGGCTCGAAATGTGGAAGCAGGCCGGTGAAAGCGAGGAGGCCTACAACGAGGCGCTCCGCGTGATTGCTGAAGCCGAAGCAAAAATCGCCTCAGCCTCTCATCCGTAACCATTCACATTCCTCTAAGAGGAAGCACGCAGAAAGGCCCCGCCACTCCTCGGCGGGGCTTTTTCTGCAGGCAGGCAATCTGCATCTGCCGCGATTAGTGGCTGTCTCCGTCGTGATCCACGTCGCCCACCGAGGGCGACGCCTTCTGCCCGGCGGGGCTGATCGTTACAGTGTCCTGCGCATTCACTCGGCTTCGGGAGACGGCGGCAGTATGGGCGCTCTGCACAGCCGCTTGTGGAGCCACAGCTGGGGCGCCGCAGCCGCATTCGACGAGATGGGTGTCAACATGGTGATCTGGTCCTCCTTGAACCATACCCAGCCTATCGGCGTGTCCGCGCACTGCATGATGTTTCGGGCATGACATCGTGTTCATCTTCCCGGTGCGGAAATGGTTCGCATTTGGGAGGCAGGCCCTTCCCTTGCACCGCCCTGTGCACGCAGGACCCCGCAGCGCCTACAATGCTTTTGTGATGGCCAAGTCGAAAGAAGCTACATTTGAAGTGACCTGCCCTGATTGCAACGCAATCCTCAGGATTGATGCGTCGACCGGGCACGTCGTGAGCCATACCCCCGCGCCGCGCAAGCGGACATTTGAAGATCTGGAGATGGCGGCCCGCGCCATGCGGGAACAGGAAGAGCGCAAGGAGTCCATCTTCCGCCAATCAGTGGACGCGGAGAAGAACAAGGACGACCTGCTTGAAAAGAAATTCGCCGAGGCGCTGCGCAAGGCCAAGGATGCACCGGAAGGCAAACCCCTGCGCGATTTTGATCTGGACTGACGAGGAGGATGCATGAGTCTGGCCCCCGTTCCACACAGAAGCTATTCGCCAGCCGATTCAACGGACACTGGCAACCAGAGCGACACTCTGGATTGGATCGCCATTGCAGCCGGAGGCTCGCTCATTGCTGCGGGACTACTGATGCTGGCTGGCAAACGCCGCGCCGCCATGGCTGCCGCCGCAGCCGGAACATCGCTTGCCATGCTGGAGCAGCAGGAGTTGCTGCGCTCTCTCTGGAGACAGTTGCCCGGCTATGTCGATCAGGTGCAGTCTGCCATCAATCAGGTCCGCAGCACGGTTGAGGAGATCTCCGTGCAAACCGGCCTGGGTGACAGCTCCGCTGCAAAGCCAACAGCGGGTTAGCAACGGCGCTCCATGCGCCCTGCGGGACAGTATTCTCCGCATCCAATCGTTATTCCTAACAGGAGTTCCCCATGCATCTGAGGACATATTCGGTCCTGCCCCTGGTCCTTGCCTTTGGACCTTTGCTCGCCGGTCAGCAGGCTTCCACGCCACAGCCGACCACCGCAACCGATGCTCCCACGCGCGACACGAGCTACATTGACGCGCAGGGAACAGCGCACATTACGCGCGTTGTTCCTGTGCCCCTGACCCTGAGCCCTGAGGCGCAGAAATCCATCAGCAGGCAGGAGCCGGATCAGGGCCCGCCGCAATCGCTCGATGAGCGGCGCAAGATGACCGATGCCTACACGGCGCGCGCGCGTGTGGAGTGGACGCGTCTGTGTCCCAACACACTGGTCGATACGGTCATGGCAGGCGTTCCTGTGCACATCGTGACGCCCGACGGCATGCCAGAGTCGAATCGCGACAAGGTGCTCCTCAATCTGCACGGCGGCGGCTTCAACTCCGACTCCGGCTCTTACACCGAGTCCATTCCCATTGCTGGATATAGCAAAATCAAGGTTGTCGCGGTGCTGTACAGGCTTGCGCCCGAGCATCCGTTTCCGGCCGCAGTCGATGACTCCATCGCCGTCTACAAAGAACTTTTGAAGTCCTATAAGCCCAGCCACATCGTGATCTACGGAACCTCAGCCGGCGCGATTCTCACCGGAGAGGTTGCCGTGAAGATCAAGCAGCTAGGCCTGCCCATGCCCGCGGCCCTGGGCATCTTCAGCGGACTCGGCGACTTTGCGCGGGACGGGGATTCGCGCGCGCTGTTTTCCCTGCGCGGGCTCGCCGGTCATCTCGACCCTCCGTCGCCTCACCCCACCGAGCGTGACTATGTGGCGTCAACCGATCTGAAGGACCCTGTTCTGTCACCGGTCTACGCTGACCTGCATGGTCTGCCGCCAACGCTGTTCGTCACCAGCGAGCGCGACATGCTGCTGAGTGGCACGGTCAATCTGCATCGGGCTTTTCTTGAAGCGGGCGTCGATGCCCGACTGATTGTCTTCGACGGACTGCCCCACGCTTTCTGGTACAGCACCACCATGCCTGAGGCGATTGAAGCTAACCACATGATGGCGGATTTCTTCGTGAAGCAGCTCGGCAAATAACGCCGATCAGCCCATCACAGTCAGCACCGGACAGGGTGCGTTCGCAATCAGCCGGAACGCCCCCGACGTGCGCATCTCCAGGCTCAGAAATGGTGTCTTGCGAATGCCGAGGACGAGCAGATCGATTGCATCTTGTTCAAGATGCCCCATGATGCGCTCATAGGCAGTGCCGGGCTCAACGAAGGTATGCGGACTGGAGAATTCGTTCGCCTGTTCGGGAATCAACCGGCGAAGATCATCCTGATGCTGCTTGCGCAGCTCTTCCCACCCCGCCGGATCTTCCAATGCAACCTCGGGGATCACATTCAACACGTCGATTGACGCGCCGGCCTGCTCGGCGAGCGCAAGGGCATACTGTGCGGCCCGCGCCGTGGATGGATTCAGATCCGTGGCATAGAGGATGCGGCGAAATGGCGGAGGATCCTTTGAAGGCGGCGCGGTATGCGGACCCACCGTCAGGCAGGGCCAGGGAGTTGAGCGCAGAATCTTCTCGGCAGCGGAACCAATCAGTTCATGTTCCACGCGCCCCGCGCCGTGAGTGCCCAGCACAATCAGGGCTGGCGCGCGTTTTTCAGCCAGTGCAGGAATCACCTCGTTCGGATGTCCGACCAGAAGGACAGCTTCAGCCTCGAACGAAGAACTGCTGAGCTCTTTTGCCTTTTGCTCGAGACGAACACGTAGATCCTCCCGTTGTTTACTGAGCTTTCCCTTCAACTGCTCCACTTCCATGGCCGCCTGCGTCAGCAGAAATGCATGCGTCACCAGCAGGCGTGCAGAAAAGAACCCCGCCAGCATCTTTGCATAGGCGCCCGCATTCTCAGAGCAGGTTGAAAAATCGGTTGCATACACAATGGATCCCACACTGACCGCAGGCCGTTCGCCCTGAACTTCCACCGTATCCAGTTCCTTTCTCGTTCGCCGTCCGGTAGATCCAATCCCTGGGAGCGCAGCCCGTTCCCGCGTTTTAGATGCCAACAGACTGTTCCGGGACATCCATACTTTGCGCAAAATTCAGCGTAAAACGAACAGGACCAAAGTCCTGCGAACCCACTGTGTAGGTCCACTCGACAGTGTACTCGTCTCCTTTCGGCTCACCCAAATTGGAACAGTTCCTCGAATCGGGAATTGCGACTCAACCGGTAACACACGTCGGGCCCAAGAAGGTTGAAGAGAAGGTGCCGGCGACTTACTGTCATGGCTGACCGCCGGGCCTGTCGATTCGCCCACCGCCATCCAATGTGTGCCGCCGCCATCCAAGCCGGAGCCAAAAACTCACAGGGACTGATTGGCGATCTCACTGCAAGGGCTCTGCACTACCAGCGGATTCTGGGTGACGATCCCTGCAAGGTCGAAGCGCTCATCGGAATGAGCCTGATTGCCATCGTCTCCGGTCAACCCGTTCCGGCTGTGGAAATGGCGCGGGCAGCCATTGCCGCCGCCCCGCAGGCGGGCATTGCATGGGTCGCCCTGGGCCAGGCGCTCAAGGCCAATGGGCGCCTGGGCGAGGCAGAGGCCGCGTACGACCGAGCCCTCAGCCTGAACCGCAACGACGCGCTGGCCCTTATGGGACTGGGCGAACTGCGCATGGCCACCGGCCGGCCGGAGGAGGCCGCGGAGCAATTTGATGCGGCCTTGCGCAGGCAACCCGCGCTCATCGCGGCGCATATGGCCTTCGCTCATGCTCTTGCCTTCATGGGCCGTGATGAGAATGCCTTGGATCGATACCAGCAGGTTCTCCTCCTCGCACCCGATACCGCCGAAGCGGAGTTCGCCGTGGGCTTCGTTCTGGCGCGGATGGGCAAAGCGGAGGAAGCCGAGGCGCATTACCGCCGCGCGCTGATGCTGCGGCCGGACTTTGGCGCGGCATGGATGAATCTGGGCTGCCTCCTGCGGGAACAAGGCAGGCCGCTCCATGCTGAGGCCGCTCTGGTCCGGGCCTTGGAACTCCGCCCCGGCACCCCTGCCGGGTGGCTCAATCTCGCCCTGCTGAAGCGCGAGCAGAAACGGACGAACGAGGCCGAACAGCATTTGCAAAAGGCCTTCGCGCTCGATCCCCAGCAGGTTGAGACGCTGATCGCCTGGTGCCAGTTCCGCATTGCCGAGAAAGACATGACCGGCGCATGGGCATGGCTGCGCTGGGCAGAGGCACGCGGTCCCTGCCACCCCGAGGTCGCCAATACACGCGGAATTCTTCTTCACGCCAGCCGCCGCTTTGCCGAGGCGGTCCGCGCCTTTGAGCACGCCGAATCGCTGGGCAGCGACGCCGCGGCATCAAATCGCGGGAACAGCCTGCTCGACATGGGGCTGGTTCACGAGGCGATCGACGCCCATGAACGCGCCGCCGCGATTGCCCCTCGCAACGCTGGCGCCGCCTACAACCTCGCCCTCACCCGCCTCAGGCTCGGCGACTGGAAGCGCGGCTGGTCCGGCTACGAGGCCCGCTTGCGGTTTCGCGAGGTCCATCCTACGCCGATGCTCTTCCGCCAGCCGCGTTGGCGCGGCGAACCGATCGAGGGCCGACGTATTCTGCTCCATGCCGAGCAGGGCTTGGGCGATGCCATCCAGTTCTGCCGCTATGCGCCTCTCGTCGCCGCACGCGGCGCCCAGGTCATCCTGCAGGTTCACGCGCCGCTCGAGCGCCTGATGCATTCCCTGCCCTCGGTGCACTCTGGCTCGGTTTGCGTGGCACGCCTCGGCGAAAAGCCACCCGGGTTCGACATCGAGTGCCCACTGATGAGCCTGCCCGCTATCTTCGGCACCACAGTCGAAACCGTACCCTGGGCCGGCCCATACCTTGGTGCGGATCCGTCCCTCAGTGCCGAAAGATTGGCTCAAACCTCGCACGGCATCCACGCTCCGCGCATCGGCATCGCCTGGGCCGGCAATCCGCGCTATAAGTCGGATGCGCAGCGCTCCACGCGACTGACGACGATTCTCCCGCTGCTTCAAAGGTTTCCGCGTTTCGAGTGGATCTCGCTGCAAAAGGGGGATGCAATAGACCAGTTGCGTCAGCTTCCAGACGATGTCCGAGTATGGGATGGCGCAAGCGCGGATCGCGATCTCGCCGACACCGCCGCGCTCATCGCCACGTTGGACCTTGTCCTCACAACGGACACCTGCATCGCCCACCTGGCCGGAGCGATGGGCAAGCCCGTCTGGATCATGCTTCCCTACCTGAGCGATTGGCGCTGGATGCAGGATGTCGAGACAACCCCCTGGTACCCGACTGCGCGCCTATTTCGGCAAACTTCACCGGGGGACTGGGGCGGGGTTCTGGAGCGCGCAGCGGCGGAGTTGGAGAGGTTCTGGGTGAACCATCGGGGGGTAGCGCACGGGAGGTTTCCGGGTCCGGATGCGATGCTGGGACGGCTCGATTCCAGGTTGACCTCCGTTTAGCCGGCGGAAAGGCTGAAAACAAGCAAAGAAACTCGTTGACATTTATTACTCTATAAAATAGAGTACTCTCCTGGTTGGATTGGACTCCTTTTGCGGGCCCTATGTCCAACGCAGTTGTTCGCTTCCGAGATGCAATAGGGGAGGAACGTCGAGGGGTGATTGCATGAGTGCATCCATGAATCCAGCGGTGGCTTCTCCGCATGCGCCGTTGCCGCTTGAAGTCGAGGCGATGGTGAAGCGGTTTGGCGCCGTCACTGCTGTTGACGGCATCTCGCTCGCCTTGCAAGGTGGGGAATGCGTGGGTTTGCTCGGGCCGAACGGCGCGGGCAAAAGCACCCTGATCCGCGCCATTGCGGGGCGCGTGATTCCGGACGCCGGGCGGGTTTCGGTGTTCGGAGCGGAGGCAGGTTCGCAGGCGGCTCGCGCGGCGTTGGGATGGGTGCCGCAGGACCTGGCGCTCTATCCGCGGCTCAGCGTGAAGGAAAACCTGCGCTCCTTCGGTCGGTATCACGGCTTGAACGGCAAAAAGCTTGAGCAGGCCGTTGCGCGCTGCCTGGCCTGGGCGGCACTCGAAGACCGTGCCGGTGAGCTGACGCGGAATCTCTCCGGAGGGATGAAGCGCCGCCTGAACATGGCGGCCGGGCTGATCCACGAGCCGCGCCTGATGCTGCTGGATGAGCCGACCGTGGGCGTTGATACGCAATCGCGCAATCGCATCTTTGAGATGATTGAGGCCCTGCGCGCGCAGGGAATGACCATCATCTATACCACGCACTACATGGAAGAGGCCGAGCGGCTGTGCGACCGCATTGCCATTGTGGACCACGGACGCATTATTGCGCTGGGCACCAAGGAAGCGCTGGTCCACAACTCGTTTGCCTCACGCAGCCAGGTGGTGGCGCGGCTAGAGGGGCCTGAGGGAAAGGTCGCCGCGTGGGTGGCGGAGCGCCGAGGGAAAATGACGGACTCCACCGCGGAGTTCACCGTGGAACATCCCAGTGAAATTGCGGCATTGCTGGAAGGCGCAGCCTCGTCGGGCCTGGAACTGGTCGATCTGTCGCTGCGCCGGCCCAACCTTGAATCTGTTTTCCTGCACCTTACCGGAAGGGAGTTACGCGATTGATCATCCCCATTGTTCGCACTGCATTGCTTGCCCTGCGCCGCGACCGGGTTTCGCTGGTGCTTAGTTTCGTTGTGCCCATCGCATTTTTCTCCATCTTTGCCGCGGTCTTTGGCAGCCAGCGCGACACAATGCCGAAGATCAAGGTCATCGTCGTCGACCAGGACCAGAGCCGCGCCTCACGCCAACTGGTGAAGGCCCTTCAGATCGACGGCTCGTTGATCGTCAGCACCACGCCCGCGCCGACAAAGAACCAGCCTGCGCCACCGGAGTTTACGGCAGAGACGGCTGAGGCCGCGGTGAAGGCGGGCGATGTGTCGGTGGCGCTGATTGTGCCGCGCGGTTTTGGAGACCATCCCATCTCCTTCGGACCCGATGCGACCGGCACGGCGATTGAGCTGCTGAATGACGCCAGCGACACGATTGCCCCGCAGATGGTGAGCGGCTTGTTGCAGAAGGCGGCAATGACGGCAATGCCGGTGACGATGGCCGAGCAGGGGATGAAGTACTCAGAAAAATACCTGGGCACGTTCACGCCGGAACAGCGCAGGAACATGAACGCCAATCTGGATCAGTTGCGTCAGATTGAGAAACGGCAGAACGCGGACGGTGGCACTGGCGCAGCCGCCGGACCTGGCGGCGGAATCATTGTCGTCAAGACGCGTACCGTCGTGGGAGAGAACAAGAACAATCCCATGCTTTCCTTCGAGGCCGCGGCCATCGGCGTGATGTTTCTGCTGTTCACGGCCAGCGGTTCGGCCGGAGCACTGCTGGACGAGGCGGAGAGCGGCGCGCTCGATCGCGTGCTCAGTTCACGCGTCAACATGAACGGGCTGCTGGCCGGCAAGCTGGTGTTCAACATCCTGCTAGCCTTCACGCAGTTGACGCTGATGTTTCTGTGGGCCTGGGCCGTCTTCAAGATTGACTTCTTCAGCCATATTCCCGGCTTTGTGGTCATGGGTCTTTCCACCGCGTTTGCCGTGGCGGCCTTCGGCATGCTGTTGGCCAGTATCTGCCGGACTCGCGCGCAACTTGGCGCGCTCTCGACGCTTCTGATTCTCGTCATGTCCGCCATCGGCGGCAGCATGTTTCCGCGCTTCCTGATGCCGGAAGCGATGCAGAAGGCCGGTCTGTGGACCATCAACGCCTGGGCCATTGACGGGTTCGAAAAGGTCTTCTGGCGCGATCTGCCCGTGACCGCGCTGTGGCAGCAGGTGTCCGTGCTGCTGGCCATCGGCATCGTGCTTTTTGCTGTTGCGCGCAGGGTGGCACGCCGCTGGGAGTACGCATAGAGAAAAGCCTTGCGGCCACCGCTGCAAAGAAATCGCTTTAAAGGAATAGGAGAACCATGATGAGTGCCAACGATGAAGAAATGGACCTGAAGGACCGGCTGAACATGATTGAGAGCATGATCGCCGAAGGACGGCGCACCACGGAAAGCTGGGGATGGGTCTTCGTCCTGTGGGGCATTGCCTACTATGTAGCCTTGGTCTGGGCTGCGCACGGTGGGAATGTGGTCGCGTGGCCGGTCACGATGATTGCGGCCGCAATCCTCTCCGGGGTGACCAAGGGCCGCAGGGTGCGGAACCAGCCGGAGACTACGTTGCGCAGGGCCATTGGTTCCATCTGGGTGGCGAGGGGTGCGTCGCTGTTCATCCTTCTCGTCGCACTCGGATGGAGCGGCCACATCACGGACGTACGAGTCCTCATTGCAATTGTGACTGCCATGCTCGCCGTCGCTAATCTGGCTTCGAGCCTGACCCTCCGCTGGAAGGTCCAGTTTGGATGCGCGGTTGTTTGGCTGGCTGCTTCCGTTGCTGTCTGCTATGTTGCCGATAACCTGGTC
>JAGWML010000306.1 GCA_028873155.1 Acidobacteriota bacterium | reverse complement strand
CAGCCGCTGGCCGGCTATCGCATGTTGACGGAAAACGCGCGGATGACCTGGCTTGAGGACCTGGGCGCGGATACAGAGCTGCTCTCGGGAGATTTCTACGTGCCAATGGGACGCAGCACGAGCCACCAGTTGTGGTCTTCAGCGATGGTCGTCATACCAGCACTGCGCGGACTGTTTGGATTGAACGTCGATGCTATCACGAAGACGATCACCGTCGATCCCCATCTGCCCGCTGAGTGGGACCACGCGCGGATTCGCAATGTGCATATCGGCGATCAAGTCGTCGATGTCACATTCAAGAAAACGGGTGATGAACTGACGGTCGCCCTGGAATCAAAAGGTGCGACGATTCACCTGCACAGCACTGTCGCCGGCGCAAGTCAGGCCACGGCAGACCGCATCCAGATTCCCTTGCCTGCCGTGCAGGTGGCGTCGCTGCCGGTTCATCCGGAGCCAGGCGATCGCACCCGGATTCCGCGCATCGTGCGAGAAGAATATGGCCATCGATCCCTCCGCCTGACACTTCAGGGTCCAGCCGGTACTGAGGCTGAACTCAGGATTCTCGCCCCGGATCACGCGATCAGACCCCATGCCAAGGGCGGGGAGATTGCACCGGTCCCTGCTGAGCCGGACGAAACAGCGACAGGCAACTCCTATCGAATGATGGTTCCTATGCCGGCCGGTGACGGATGGCAGACGGTGGAGGCCGACATCTTCTGGTAGGCACAACAAGACGCTGGAAAATCCGCAGGCGCGCGCGTGAACCAGAGACGCCATGCTCCTCAGCAAGAGGCGTGGAAATTGGCTTCATTGCGGTCCTGCCAGATACAATTGAACTACGTTGCCGTCTAAAGAGAACCGGCATTCTTCAGAGTTGGAGCAGGTGCACGTGAGACGTTGGATGGGCCGCGGTCTGCGGCTGGAACGGGTAGCAGGATTGTGTGTGGCGATGGCGCTACCCACCCTTGGCTTTTCAGCTGTGAGCCCGCAAAAACTGGCCACTGAGACCACCCTGTCTGCCGAAACCCATGACACGGCAGCAGGCACGCAGGCCGTGCTTGCGGTGAACGTAACAGGCGCGGACGGCCTGGCTGCAAGTGGCGCGGTTGTCGTGAAGGACGCAGGCAAGCCGCTGGCAGGCCTGGTTCTGAATGCAGCTGGTCTGGCATCGGCAACACTCGCGCTCGCACCGGGCGATCACACGCTGACGGCGACGTATGCGGGCGACAGCCAGCATTTGAACTCCAGCTCGCAGGTGACGCCGGTTCGCGCAGCGACTGGTGCGACATTCAACTTCACCATTTCGGTCGCGCCCGCCAGCCTGTCTTTGACAGCCGGCCAGTCGGGAGCGGTTACAGCCTCAGTCACTCCGGTGAATGCGTCCACCTTGACCGCGCCGATGTTCGTGACGCTCTCCTGCTCGGGTCTCCCCGATCAATCTGCCTGCACATTCACGCCGGAAAATATCGAAATCCTGCCTAATGAGACAACGTCTATCACCAGCAGCATGGTGCTGGCGACGTCGGCGGGAATCGCGGCAACCGCGAAGCTGGCTCCGCAGAGCCAGCCGCGCCACACTGGCGCGCAGCCTGTTGCCTGGGCTGTGATGCTGCCCGGAGTCCTTGGCCTCGCGGGCCTTGCCTTCGGTACGAGGGGCCGGCGGTGGTTGCACCGTTTGTCGCTGATCGCGCTGGTCGGATTTGTTTCTGTGCTGGGCGCGACGGCCTGCTCGCCGCAGTACGACTACTACCACCACGGCCCGCCCCACAACCTGCCCACGCCCTCCGGTACATATCAGGTGAGCGTCACGGCGCAGTCCAACAACGGGGTCACGGCCATCACCAACTCGACAAATCTGGCGCTGACGGTCAAGTAATCCCGCGCAAACCACGAGCGACTGAGTTGCTGCGCATGCAGCGCCGCAGAGGATGGATGCGGCGCGAGCTTCGCATCTCCCGGCGTGCCGGGACTATTCCGGCTTGAGAATGACCTTGATCGCTTCGCCGGATTGCAGCAGTTGCATGGCCTGGGCAAACTCAGAGAGCTTCAGACGATGCGTGATTACCGGCTCCAGGTGAAGCTTATTCGCAGCA
>JAGWML010000305.1 GCA_028873155.1 Acidobacteriota bacterium | reverse complement strand
AACAGCAGCACGCTCCCCGCATCGTTTTGCGCGATACGCTGACCTATGGCATTCTTCTCAGCCAGTCGTTGCAGCCCATGCCGCTGCAACGCGCACAGCTTCGCAAGACTGCGATCGAGAGTGCCTTGCGGGACATCCGATCTCGCGCTTTTCCCCAAGCCATTCTGCGGACAGAAGCGCGAGCCCTGCTCAGCCTGCACATCCCCCGCTTCATGGCGCGGCCCGGCTCCCGGGCGCTGGCCAGCAATTCCGGTCGCGAGCTGGTGCCGCGATTTCTCTCCTGCTCGCCTGCCGAGGCGGTCCTGCGCAAGATGGGTGAACTCAGCGAGGACCATCTAAATGAAGAGCTGATTCCGGGTCTGCTGCTGACCGTTTTCGGCCGCATCAGCTGATTGCGGCACAAGCCGATTGCACCATGACTGGTGACATGCTACAGTGAGGGGCACATCGCGTTTCCCCCACGCCTCAGCGAACAGACATCCTGACCACCGGAAAGGCAACATCATGAGCAATTTCGAGCGCCTGCAATCGGCGGGTCTCATTGACGTGCAGCATTCCCTCACCAACGATGAAATCACGAGTATCAATCAACTGAGCTCGACTGAAGTCGATGCATTGATTTCGGTTCGCGCCAAGCTGGGAGACGACTTCTTTAGCCGCAAGGTCAAGGTGGGCGACTCTCATCGCATGGGAACCATGGTCCTGTAAGGAATGACCCGTGAACAACCGCCGCGGTGACGGTGAAACAACCATCTCTGGCACCTCTGGACGAAGCCACAGGCTGCGTGTAACGCTGAGTCTGGCGCGTGGCCGGCTCACGGAGTGGATCCGCGAAGTGTGGTATCACCCGCGGCTGGGGGAGCTGTTTCCGGAGCTTCTCTTCGCGACCTATGGTGTCACCATGGCCTCTGCGCCGGCCATGCACATGGCGGCTGCTCGATGCGAAGAGCTTGTCGGCGATCCTCTTCGCGAGCCGCTGCGGGACTATTATCTGGAGCACGCCGAAGAAGAGCAGGGGCATGGAGAGTGGCTCCTCGAAGACCTTGCCTCTCTGGGCATCCGCCGCGATCGTGCGGTGCAGCGCCTGCCTTACCCCAGCGTCGCGGCGCTGGTGGGTTCGCAGTACTACTGGATTCAACACGTTCACCCCGCTGCCTATCTCGGCTATCTCGCAGTCCTCGAGCAGCCGGCAGAGACGGCGTTTCTGACAGAAGTGCATGAGCGAACGGGAATCCCGCTCACTTCCATGTCCTGTCATCTCAGGCACGCGGAGCTCGATCCCGCGCATGTGGCGGAGTTCGATGCAGTGCTGGACGACTTGCCTCTCATGCGAGAGCAGGAAGAACTGGTCGCGGTGAGCGCCATTGCGACCATTGGCCATCTCGAAAATGTGTTCGCAGACATCCTGGAACGTTTTGGGCGCATTGGCAGTCCAGTGTTGTGCGGCACAGTGTTCACCGCGAGCGAGCCCGCAGCCGCTGCGGCCGCTCTGCAGTAACCCGGTCATCCGATGATTTCAGCAATCAGCCCCGGAGACCATATCCTCCATTACCGCGTCGTGCGCAAGCTCGGCGAGGGGGGCATGGGGATTGTCTATGAAGCCGAGGACCTGCGCCTTGGCCGTACCGTGGCTATTAAGCTGCTGCAACGGCTGATCTCGGAAAATGCAGAGATGCGCGCGCGTTTTTTGCGCGAAGCCCGCGCGGCGTCGGCGCTGGATCATCCGAATCTCTGCACCATCCATGCGTCCGAGGAGACTCCGGAAGGCGCACTGCTTATTGTGATGGCCTGTTATCGCGGCCAGACGCTGGCGGAGATGCTGGCAAAGGGCGGCGCTCTGGATCCGCGCAGCATTCTGGAAATCGGGCGCCAGGTCGCAGCCGGCCTTCATGCTGCCCATATGGCCGGTGTGGTGCATCGGGACATCAAGCCCGGAAACGTCTTTCTGGTTCAGGGCGGAGGCGTCAAGATTCTCGACTTCGGCCTCTCGCGCATTGTGGACGAAACCCAGTTGACCATGTCGCGCCAGGTGATGGGTACTCTGGCGTATATGCCTCCAGAACAACTGGAAGGGAATGCGGTTGATCATCGCGCCGATATCTGGGCGCTGGGCGCGGTTCTCTATGAGATGGCCG
>JAGWML010000077.1 GCA_028873155.1 Acidobacteriota bacterium | reverse complement strand
ATGTCTACTCCATCGACCTGGAGCCAAGGACCACCGGCATCTCCATGCAGTACGGCCAGACGCGCCAGATCTCCGCGCCGACCGCGAAGACCTGCAAAGGCGATGCTGCCAGCGTGCCTTCCTACGTCTATGGAACGACGAACAACAAGCTCGTCGATATCTCTCCTACGGGCAACCTCTGCGCCGGCACGTGGAACCGCAACTCCGGCGGCGGCATTGCGGACTATACGATCTGCAATAACCCCAACCCCGTGCCAGATACCGGCGGGCTGCCGTACTCTTCCGCATTTATTACTGCATCGGCCAAGTCCCTCGTCTCCAACCCCGTTCAGGTGTTTGTTCACGCGCCAGTCAGTTCCATCACTCTGGCCTTACCAGGCGCCACCCAGCAGGGCCAGTGCTACTCGCAGGGCGTGCTGACGCAACTGGATGCGGAGGCATGTTATGCCGGCGGCAACAATACGCAGTACGAGCTTTGCGCGCCGTCGACAGTCACCAAATTCTCCTGCCTCGGCGGCCTGCCTCCCGGCGTCACTTCGGTGCCGGAATGCACCAGCTCGATTGGCACCATGAGCTACACGGTGGGTACGTCGTCCGTTGCGCAGATCAACCAGGAGACGAACCAGATTACCGCCGAGCTGCCGGGCACCACGGTCATCACGGCGTCCATCGCCGGTTCCGGATCGTCAGCCGGTTATTTCTCTACCTGCCCGCCCCGGTCGATTGCCGTTACGCTCAATGGAAAAACCAACACAACCGTGACGCAGGGTGTACAGCAGAACCTTGTCACCACGGTGACCGACACCAACGGCAACACGATTACCGGACTGACCCTCGACTATCAGTCCACCAATCCACTGAACGTCACGGCGGGCTCTGGCGGCGCGGTGACGGCGGCCTTCCCGGGCGCGGCGTCGGTCTATGCCATCTGCCAGCCGGGAAGTTGCAACCCGGCGCCGATTAACGTCTTTGGCCAGCAGGGTACGGGTCTTTCCATCAATAGCAATCCGGTTGACATTACAGTCCCCGGAACCGCCAGCGCGTACGTCTGGTTTTCTGCGCCCGGAACCTCGCAGTACTTTGTGCCAATCGAACTGATCAGCGGGACGGTCGGCTCCACCGTGCGTCTGCCTTACGTTCCCAACTCCATGGTGATGGACCAGACAGGCACCAATCTCTACTTCGGTTCGAGCCGCGAGTTGATGATCTTCAGCACCATCAGCAACGCGCTCAGCAAGCAGGATCTGAATGTGCCCGGTGTCGTCCTCGCGGTCGCCCCGAACAATCAGACGGTGCTCATCAACGATCCGATTCGACAGGTCTTTTATCTCTACAATCCGGGCGGAGCCATCACCGCGTCCTTTCCTGGCGTGGGTAACGCGGCGCAATGGACGCCTGACTCCAAGACGCTCTACGTGACCGATAGTGCCTCGCTTGGCGCTGGCCACTCCAACACTCTCTACGTCTACAACGCCAACACCGGCTGGACGACCTACAATTTGACATCCTCGGGCGGAGCCGCAAATCTGGCTCTCGCCATCCCCGGTGTGGGCGCATATCTGAGCGGCAACCCGACCGTCGCGCATACCTGGTGCCCCACGGGAACTGTCGGCAACTATTCGAGCATGGTCTTCTATCCGCAGGGCGACTCCGTGAATGCAGCCACCAGCGTGCTGGCGGCCACCACAGACGGCCAGCACATCCTCGGCGCAGGGCTTGCGGGCGGCGGCATCGAACTCTCCGACATCGGCGTGACCATCCCCTACGGCGCGTGTCCGGCTCCCAGCACGACCGGCGCACTGACTGCGCTCACGCTCACGCATACACTCAATCAGGTTCCGGTGGCCGTCAACGCAACGGCGGTCGACCAGGTCGTCGCATCGCCTGCATCCAATCTGGCCTTTGTCACCTACACCGGCACGACGACAGGCGCCAAGCTTCCCTACTATCAGCCCGTCTCCGGCGGCTCGGCTGGAACGCTCAACTACGTCAACCTCACCGGAAGCACGGCCATCACCGGACCCGTTGCCGGCGCATTCAGTCCCGACGATAAGCTCTTCTTCGTCTCGACCGCAGGCGACAATCTGATTCACTACATCGACATCCCAACGCTGACGGATACGCAGCAGATCAACGTGAATCTGCCTGCCTGCGCACCGGGTTCAGATCCGGGCTGCACATTCACAACGCCCGTCACCGGCTCGGTGCCTGCGACGGCCATCGCCGTCAAGCCACGCTCCACAACGTAATACGCATTGGAAATCCGCAACAGAAGAGAGGCCGGAGTTGCTCCGGCCTTTTTCTTTGCGCGCGGAATCTCT
Organism: Acidobacteriota bacterium; assembly: GCA_028873155.1. GTDB lineage: Bacteria > Acidobacteriota > Terriglobia > Terriglobales > Acidobacteriaceae > Telmatobacter. Next base: position 9,556 of record JAGWML010000077.1, on the reverse strand, counting down.
CGTCGCTGCGCGCGCCGCGTCTCAGTCTGCTGCGGGGCAGCACGATAGAATCAGAGCATGATAAGGGGAATTTCTTTTCTTCGCCCGGCGGCGAGTGACGCAGCGTATGCGCGCCTCGCCAGCTTCTTTTCTGCGCTGGGCTTTGCGCAGGGCGCGGGCTGGAATGAGCCCGCCAGCCAGGGCGCATCTTTCCTTGCTCCTCTCGGCAATCTTGAATTTGTGCGTGGCCAGATGCCTTCCACAGCCGATGTTCTTGTCGAGGTCACCTCGCTCGACGCCGCGCATCAGGCTGCCTCTGCATGGCTCAAAGCGAATAGCGACGGCGTCTCCGTTCCCCTGTCGGACATCATCGCCACGCATTGGAAATCGCGCGTCTTTACGGTGGAACCGGAGCCCGGTCACCGGTTTACCTTCTGGGCGTGGACAGACCCGCTGAAGGGGAAGCCGGTTGCCATCGAGGGAGATCTCTCTGCCGAGGGAATGAAGTTCGCCATCGTGGTTGCGCGCTGGAACGCAGTCATCACCGATCGCCTGCTCGAAGGCGCGCTGGATGCGCTGCTGCGCAGCGGCGCACGGCGCGAAAGCATCGAAATCGTTCGCGTGCCCGGCGCTTGGGAGGTTCCCGACGCTGCCCGCTCACTTGCCAATGCCGGCAAGGTGGATGCCATCATCACACTCGGCTGCCTGTTGCGCGGTGAAACGGCTCACTACGAGGCCATCTACAACGAGGTTGCGCGCGGCATCGGACAGTCGCAGCAAGAGACCAGCATTCCGCACAGCTTTGGCGTGCTGACCTGTGAGACGCTGGAGCAGGCGCTGAACCGCGCCGGCATCAAGGCCGGCAACAAGGGATTCGAGGCCGCACTCGCTGCAATCGAGATGGTGAGCCTCAAACGCAAATTGGCGAAAGGCGGCTCCGCTTGACCGCAGGCACAAGGCGCAAGTCCCGCGAGCTCGCCATGCAGATGCTCTTTCAGGCAGATGTCGGCAAGCAGTCTCCTGATCAGGTGCGTACCACCTTCTGGAAGGCCGCCGGCGATGTGGAACCGGAGGTGCGCGGCTTCGCGGAGGATCTCTTCCGGGTTGCCATCGCAGAGCATGACCGAATCGACGACCTCATCGTTGCGAACTCGCGCCATTGGCGGCTGGAACGGATGTCCGCAGTGGACCGCAACCTGTTGCGCATGTCCATCGGCGAGATGCTGGGCTTCAAGGGTACGCCCTTTCCCATCATTATCAACGAGGCGCTGGAGATTGGCCGCCGCTTCTCTGCGCCGGAGTCCATCAATTTTCTCAATGGCATGCTGGATGCCATTGCCCACAGTCTGTTATCGCAGCAGGAACCGCCGCGCTGATGCCTTTGGCTCTCCGATGCCGGCCAGCGCAGTCTAACCTGCCAGTTGAAGTCTGGAGTCTCAGGGAGCTGTCCCAGTGCATGGAGTTTGCGGCGCCGGGGAGAATTTGATACGCTCAGGCTTTCCTGGGAAGCATGGAAAGGAGAACCGTCGTCATGGCTGAAGACAATAAGGTTCAAGGACTTGCGTGGTTCATTGCGGGGCTGGGTGTGGGTGCGCTGGTTGGCATTCTCTATGCCCCGAAAAGCGGCAGAGAAACCAGAGAAGAGCTGGCTCAGGGCGCGCGCGAGGGAACGGAGTATCTGCGGAATCGTTCCCGGCAGGCCATGGACCAGGTCTCGACGATGGTCGATAAGGGCAGGGAACAGATGGGCGACTACGTGGACCGTGGCCGCGATGCTGTGGATCGCGGGCGCGCGCACTGGGAGGATTTCGTCGAGCGCGGCCGGAATCTCGTCAATGACCAGACATCGCGGGTCTCTGCTGCCGTCGACGCCGGGCGTGAAGCCTATCGCAGCAGCAGCACGCCGGGCGCATCGCCGGAATAACTCAAAGGCGCTTGAACTCCTCGCCCGGTCTCCGGCACGAATACATTGCATGAGTCGGGAAAAGAGTCGAGGGCCTGTGATACGTTTTTGAAGACTTCTGAGAAAGGTGCACGGAGCGCCGCCCGCAAGGTCTGGCCGCTCCGTGCATGGCCTCCCATGCGATGAGCATCGACCACGATACATTGTTGCTTGTTTTTGTCGCCATCACCGGCCTTGCTGTGTTGCTGCAGGCTGTGGTGCTGTTTGCCATCTTTCTCGCGCTGCGCAAGACCACGAGCATGCTCCAGCAGCAGATTGACGAGTTGAAGAGCTCCGTCCTGCCAGTCGTGACCAGCACGCAGAGCCTGCTCACCAATGTGGGCCCGCGCATCGAATCTGTCGCCAAAGACGTCGCGGAAATCTCCGCGCGTCTCCGCGAACAGACTGCCGCAATGCAGATTACCGCCAACGACTTCATCGCTCAGTTGCAGAAACAGAGCGGCCGGGTGGATGCCATGATGACCGGCATTCTTGACGTGCTGGACCGAGCCAGCGCCGTCATCACCGACACGATTAACATTCCCATCCGCCAGATCTCGGCCATCGCTGCCTTTGCCAAAGCCGCCGTTGGCGCATTTCGCTCGGGTCCGGCGCCGGCTCAACCTCGCCCCACGCATGCCGCCGCAGACAAGGACATGTTCGTGTAGTCTGGAGACCCTGGAGGTCTTCAAAATGCGCGCCGTGTCCGCGGTTCTTGTTCTTGCGCTTGCCTCATCCCTTGCCCCTCGCATCGTTCCGCAATCCACGCCATCGCCTGCCCTTCTCGTACTGTCCAAAGCCGATGACACGCTTGCCATCGTCGATCCTGCAACGCTGCGCGTGGTGGCCAAGGCTCCGGTCGGTGAAGACCCGCATGAGGTCATCGCCTCCTCCGATGGCCGCACGGCCTACGTCTCCAACTACGGCTTCGGCCGGTATCACACGATTGCGGTCATCGACCTCGTTGGGCAGAAGGCGCTCGCATCCATCGACCTTGGCCCGTTGCGCGGCCCGCACGGGCTGGACTTTGTGGCGGGCAAGCTCTGGTTCACCGCCGAAGCCGCAAAAGTGATTGGCCGCTACGATCCCGCCACCGGCACGGTGGACTGGGTGATGGGCACCGGCCAGAACCGCACCCACATGGTCTACGTCTTTCCAGACCTCAAGCGCATCGTCACCACCAACGTCGCCTCGGCCTCCGTCACCGTGATGGACAAGACCGACGGTCCGGCAGGTATGCCCGCTGGCATGCGGCCGCCGCCAGGCGCGAGGATGCCCGGTCCTCTCGGCGGCGACTGGAATGAGACCGTCATCCCCGTCGGCCATGGCTCGGAGGGCTTCGACATTACACCCGACGGTAAAACCGCATGGGTGGCGAACGCACAGGATGGCACCATCTCTGTGGTTGATCTCGACGCCAAGAAAGTGACGGCCACGCTTGCCGCCGATGTGCGCAGCGCCAACCGCATCAAGTTCACCACAGACGGCAAACTGGCTCTGGTCTCGCTGCTCGGCTCGCCCGATCTTGTGATTCTCGATGCGGCGACGCAGAAGGTTATCAAGCGCCTGCCCATCGGCCACGGCGCGGCGGGCATCCTCATCGATCCCGGCGGCGCGCGCGCCTATGTCTCCTGTGGGCCTGACAACTACGTCGCGGTCATCGACCTCAAGACGCTCGCGGTTGCAGGGCACATCGACGCGGGCGGAAACCCCGACGGCCTCGCCTGGGCCGTACAACACTGACAGTTCATCGAGCCAAACGCAAGGGCCGGAAGCGAATCGCTTCCGACCCTTCTCCGCTTTCGCGGTTGGCTACTTCTCGTCGATCTGCAGCACCTGAATCGAATACGCCGGCAGCGTATGGCTGAACTTGCCGCTCACCTGCACCGTCGAGGTCACCGGCACAACGCGCTCGGGGTCGCTGATGCTGTTCGTCGCCTGCGTATCTGGCGCGCTCAGGCTCACCAGCTTGGCCGTGCCCGCCACCTGCGCCCCGCTCAGGTCAATCTCTACCGGCTGCGGAACAGAGGACGCGTTCACCAGCTTCACATAAAGCTGCTTCTTCGCCGTGTTCTTCGTGATCGAGTAGAAGAACTTCTCGCCGGTTCCCGTGGCCTCTGACTTCGGCGTGTGGTCGCCGAGATACTCGCCAAACATCACCTGCGCCCAGTAGCTGGGCGAGCCGTAGCTGTGCAGCGTGTCATAGCCAATCAGGTCGCTCTCCCACTGCATCCCGCCTGGATTGACGTTGACAAACAGCGGCGCATAGCTGGCCATCACCACGATGTCGCTGTTCCGTTCCATGCCGGTCATCCACGCCGCATCGCCCAGCGCCGCGCCCATGTTCGGTGTCGGCGTGCCTTCGCGCGTGGCCCACTCGCCCACAAAGATCTTCGGCCCATTGCGGTCGGTCTTGTCATAGTGTGTCGCGTCGTGGAAATTCGTCGTCGCGCGCACATAGAAGTGCTCATCCAGCACGTCGGGCCGCGTGCTCTTCACCGGCGCCGTCGCAATCAGTTGCAGCTGCGGATACTTCGCTTTGATCGCCTTGTAGAACTGCGCGTAGCGCCCGTCGTAGCTGCCCGACCTGTCAAACCAGTCCTCGTTGCCAATCTCCACATAGGTCAGCGCAAACGGCGCAGCATGTCCATCCTTCGCGCGCTCTGCGCCCCATTTCGTATCCGTTCCACCGGTCACATACTCAATCTCATCCAACGCGTCCTGCACATAGGGCTCCAGCGCAGCGCCCGGCTCCACGTGGTCGCCCTTCAGCGAGTAGCCGGCATACACGGCCAGCACCGGCTGCATCTTCAGGTCCTCGCACCACTCCAGAAACTCCAGCAGTCCCATGCCATCGGTCGAGTGATAGTTCCACGGGCTCGGATGCGTCGGCCGGTCCACCAGCGGGCCAATCGTCTTCTTCCACTCAAAGCGCTCGTTGATGTGGTCGCCCTCGAGATAGTTGCCGCCGGGGAAGCGCAGAAACTGCGGATGCATCGCCGCCATCCTCTCCATCAGGTCGATGCGATTGCCGTTGACGCGATCATGATAGGTCGGCGGAAACAGCGACACCAGATCCAGCCACAGCGAACCGGCGTGGCCCACCGTCAGCACCAGGTGGTTCGCTGCCGAGGGCTGCACATCGCCCACCGTCTTCAGTGTGAAGGTGTACTGCTTCCACTCGCTCGTCAGGCCGTTCACGGTCGTCCGCGCCACCACCTTGCCCGTGTTGTTCTGGACGAGGCTCACCAGCACCGGCCCCATGTCGGTTGTATCGGTCTTCGCATAGAACGAGCCTTTGTAGGCGGTGTTAGGCCGCAGAGCCATGCCCCAGTAGCCCACGTTCAACAGCCCGGCCTCATTCTTCGCATCCGCCTTCTCCACCGTCACGCGCACGCTGTGCGGCAGGGCCTCGCTCGGGCCGGTTCCCGTGTCCGCCGTCATTTTGGCCGCGGCGTCGCCGTCCTCCACCAGAAACCAGCTGTCGATTCCCGACCAGTCACCGCGAAATGTCCGGTTTCGCACCATCTCCGCGTACAGGCCGCCGTCATAGGAGTAGTTGATCTCCTCGGTCATCAGGCCGTAGAGCGTCGAACTGACTGGCGTCGCTGCCTGGTCCGGGTGAACGGTAAGAGTCACTGGCGCATTCTGGGCCAGGGCGAGTGTCGCGCAGAACGCGAGTCCGGCCAGCGTAGGGATTCTGGCAAACGTTTTCTCAGGCATCGATAGTCTCCAGTAAAATTGCTGCCGCGCCAGTATAAATGCATTTACGACTGAGTTGTCCAGAGGCAGTGCGTGCTTACACAATCCACCCGCCGCCTACCACCTCGTCGCCGTCGTAGAAAACGGCCGACTGGCCCGGCGTCACTGCCCGCTGCGGCTCGTCAAAGGTTGCTGTCGCCGCATCCGGCCGAGAATCCGGCTCCAGCGTCGCCCAGGCCGGCTCATGGCGATGGCGAATCTTCACCTTCACCCGCATCGGGCGCTCCAGCCCGGCCAAGCTGATCCAGTTCAACCGGTCTGCACGCAGCGTCTTTGTCGCAAGCTCGGCGTCGGCGCCGACCGTCACGCGATGACTTGCCGAGTCAATCTGCAGCACATAGAGCGGCGTGGGAGACGCAACGCCCAGCCCCTTTCGCTGCCCCACCGTGAAGTTCGAGACACCCTCATGGCGGCCCAGCACCTCGCCCGTGCTCATCACCAGATCGCCTGCCGTCTCCGGCATCGTCTCGCCCTGCTCTTCCAGATAGGCCGTCAGGAACTGCTTGTAATCCCCACCCGGGATGAAACAGATCTCCTGCGAGTCCGGCTTCTCAGCCAGCGCCAGCCCGTGCCGCCGCGCCTCTTCGCGCACCTCCGGCTTGGTCAGCCGGCCCAGCGGAAAGAGCGTATGTGCAAGCTGTGCCTGCGTCAGCCCAAAGAGAAAATACGTTTGGTCCTTTGCCAGGTCTGCCGGCCGCTTCAGGATCCAGCGCCCGCGCTCCTCGTCGTACTCGTTGATGGCGTAATGGCCCGTCGCAATCCGGCTCGCGCCAATCGACCGCGCCGTCTGCAACAGCTGGTCAAACTTCAGGTGGTTGTTGCACAGGGAGCAGGGAATTGGCGTGCGCCCGGCCAGATACTCCGACACAAAGGGCCGGACCACATCCTGCTCGAACCGCGCCTCCTGGTTCACCACGTAGTAGGGGATCCCAAGCTGGTGCGCCACTCGCCGCGCATCATATACGTCGTCCAGCGAGCAACACCGGCCAGCCTTCGGCGCATCGGGAATGCCATGCTTCCCGGCCAGCCGCGTCTGGTCCCAGAGCTGCAAGGTCAGCCCCACGACAGTCTCGCCCGCGTGAGCCAGCATCGCCGCAGCCGTCGAGGAGTCCACCCCTCCGGACATGGCAACCGCAATCGTCTCACGTTCAGTCATTGCTTTTTCAGTATACGACCAAATCAGTCCGATTCCAGAACCGGCCTGTCGCGGGCGGCGGATTTTCCTTGTCAAGAGAGAAATTTGATAAGTCGTTGTATATCAACGTCTTAAATTTGCAGGTTAATTCCGCGAAGTCTCTATTCTGGAAAGTGAGAGGAGAAATTCATGCAGAGGCATCGTTCAGGTCGCAACATGCGCTACGCAGTCAGCTCAGCCCAGCGTTCTGGCGGCCAGCGGAGACACGGCGCGCAGCTTCTCCACGGCCTCCGGCACAACGCGCAGAACGTGGTCCACATCGGCGTCGGTTGCCGTCTTCAGCAGGCTGAAGCGCAGGCTTGCCCGGGCGCGCGCTTTGTCCAGACCCATCGCCAGCAGCACGTGGCTCGGTTCGGTCGCGCCCGAGTGGCAGGCCGAGCCGCCAGAGACTGCAACGCCCTTCAGGTCGAGTGCAATCACCAGGGCCTCACCCTCCACCTGGTCAAACCAGAGGTTCGTTGTGTTGGCCGCGCGCGCCACCGGCTTGCCGTCCGACCCGGCTCCATTCAGCCCCGTTCCGCTCAAAGCCAGTACGCCCGCTTCGAGTCGGTCGCGCAGTCCGGCCACCCGATCCCATGTACCGTCCTCCACGCTCTTCATCGCCAGTTCGGCGGCTTTGCCCAATCCCACAATGCCGGGCACATTCTCGGTGCCGGCTCGGCGTCGCCGCTCATGGCTGCCGCCCACCAGCAGGGGCTCCAGCGGCGTGCCCCGGCGCACAAACATTGCTCCCACGCCCTTGGGCCCGTGCATCTTGTGGGCGCTGATCGAGAGCAGATGGCACCCAATCCGCCGCACGTCCAGCGGGACCTTGCCCGCACCCTGCACCGCATCAATATGAAAGAACACGCCGGCCTCGGCCGCAATCCGACCGATCTCTTCCACCGGCTGAAGCACGCCGGTTTCGTTGTTCGCCAGCATCACGCTGATCAGCCGTGTCTCCGGCCGCAGCGCCGCGCGAATCGCCTCCGGGTCAATGAGGCCGCTCGGCTCGGGGTCAACGTAGGTAACCCCCACCCCTCCTGTTCCCCCCACACGGCGCGCAGACTGCAGCACCGCCGAGTGCTCAATCGAGGTGGTAATGAGGTGGTCGCCGGGCCGCAGCAGGCCGAAGATGGCCGTGTTGTCGCCCTCCGTCCCCCCGGAGTTGAAGACAACCTCGGCCTCGTGGCAGTGAAACAATTCGGCGAGGACCTCCCGCGCACGGTCCACCGCCGTGCGCGCCCGCTGCCCGTCCAGGTGAATCGACGAGGCGTTTCCGAAAAACTCCATCCAGTAAGGGTGCATCGCCTCGACTACCTCCGGCAAAAGAGGCGTCGTGGCATTGGCGTCCATATAGACGCGCTTTACCGCACCGGAAACGAGGCCGGAACCGCTCGCCATGCCGAATCCTCCAACTGGAGGCTACCACAGGGTTGCCTTCCATTGATGGTCGGTCGGGAGCCCCGGACGAAGCAGAAAGTGGGTGGCCTGTGGGTCGGGCTTTAGGTGCGCATGGAAGTGGGCAGTTGCTTGCAAGCCGAGTGAGGTGACCAAGTCAAGGTGACGAAAGGACGGCAAAAATTGAATGGAAATAAATGCGGGAACTGCTATATTGACCTTGCCGGAAGCTGACCTCTATAGGAGACGGGCCGGGACGATGGATCATGAAAGCGCTTGCTTTCATGCCGAGTCGTTGACATAGAGGCCTTGGTCATTCGAAACAGGGCATTGGCTCTGTGCAAATCCCCTTCACCCAAGTGAGGATGGCGAAGCCTTGCGAATTTCCGGTTCGACGAGAATCAAGCCCGACGCTTCCAAGCCCTCTCCAATCGATTCCAGGGCTGCGCTATCGAGGTGCTGGTTTGCCGTCTACACTACCTGCCGCCATGAGAAGAAAGTCGTGCAGCACTTTACCCAGCGTGACATCGAGCATTTTCTGCCGCTCTATCGTGTGAATCGCAAATGGAAGGATGGCTCGCGCGTCACCTTGCAACTGCCGCTTTTTCCTGGGTATGTCTTTGTGCGGATCTGCAAGTCGCAGCGTAGTTCGGTGCTGAGCGTGCCCGGCACACTGGCTCTGGTGGATGGAGTGGGCGGAGTTCCCGCGCCGGTTCCGGAATGCGCGATCGAGGCGTTGCGCGGTGGCATGGCGGAGCGGGTCCTGGAGCCGCATCCCCTGCTGATGGTCGGCCAGACTGCAAGAATCTGTTCCGGAGCCTTTGCAGGCATGGAGGGGATTGTCATCCACAAGGGAAATGGTCTCCGCGTGGTTCTGACGCTGACGCAGATCATGCAGAGCATCGCGGTTGAGGTGAATGAAGCCGACCTGGAACCGCTGGATGCCGCGGGACGCGTGCTGCCGCAGTTTACAGATTCACCTGCGGCGACCTCTGCCGCGTGAGTCAAGATTCAACAGACTAACCTCTTGGGTCGCGCGCAGTTGGAAAACCGCGCGGATTCCGTGCACAGTCACGATCTCAATCTCAATCAACTGGAGAGCGCAGGATTGCCTCCGGCGAGGAAGTGTGAAATGGCAGGAACACATGCTTCAACTCGGGGCGGGGCTGAGGAGCGGATCCTGACAACCGCGGCTGCCCTTTTTGCCCAGTTTGGTTACAACGGGGTCAGCACGCGAGAGATTGCCGGATCTGCAGAGGTCAACGAGGTGACGATCTATCGTCATTATCCGCGCAAGC
>JAGWML010000076.1 GCA_028873155.1 Acidobacteriota bacterium | reverse complement strand
ATCGGTGTCACAGAATTTGCAGATGGCGCCGGTGCGATCTTCTTCGCGGCCGGACCATAGATTGCAGCCTGCGAAGCGACAGAAGACGGCGGCTCGGCCGGCTTGCGCGCCCTCGCCCTGCAAGGTGTAGAAGATCTCTTTGACGGCGTAGCTCATAGATGCTTCTCAGGCGTTTTGCTGTAGCGCAACGGATCGGCGAGGCCGTTTTCGTGGAAGCCCTTTTGCCGCAGCAGACAGGAGTCGCAGGCGCCGCAGGGCTGGCCCTCCGGCGAGGGGTCGTAGCAACTGCTGGTGAGGCTGTAGTCCACGCCGAGGTCGAGGCCCTTGCGGATAATTTCCGCTTTGGTGAGAGAGATAAACGGCGTGTGGACTGTGAGCTTTTGGCGGCCTTCGACGCCGGCTTTGGTGGCGAGGTTAGCAAGCTGCTCGAAGGCGCGAATGAACTCGGGCCGGCAGTCCGGGTAGCCGCTGTAGTCGAGCGCGTTGACGCCGATGAAGATGTCGCTGGAGCCGAGCACCTCAGCCCATGCCAGTGCAAAGGAGAGGAAGATGGTGTTGCGCGCGGGCACATAGGTGATGGGGATGTGTCCGGCCATTTCGTCGAGTGAGCGGCCTTTGGGCACGTCGATGTCTGCCGTGAGCGCGGAGCCACCGAAGACGCGGAGATCAATCTCTGCGATGCGGTGCTCGCGCGCGTGCAGGCTGGCGGCGACCTTGCGGGCGCACTCAAGTTCCCATGCGTGGCGCTGGCCGTAAGCGAAGGAGAGCGCGTAGGTTTCGTATCCTGCCGCAACAGCAAGAGCGAGCACTGTGGCTGAATCGAGGCCGCCACTGAGCAACACCACTGCCTTCCGGATGGGTTCCTGCGTCATGATTCCTTTTGCCTCGGTGATTTGCAGGGCGGCATATACTGCCGCGTTACCTGTTCATAGACTACCGAATCTGCGCGTGGCCTGCGCGGCAGCAGGCCTGCCTCATTGGTCTGCGGGTTGCCTGGGGGCGCGATGCTCACTCGGAATGGCACAACTTCTTCACGGCTTCTGCGTCGGGCGCATCAGAACTTCGCTGATGAAGGACTGCGGTGATTGCGTGACAAGAGTTGCCACAACGGAAGCGATGTCATCGGGCTGAAGCTTCTTGTTGGGATCTTTGCCAGAGGCGGCGCCGCGGCCTGCGTGGTCGCTGAAGTCCGTGTTGATGGAGCCGGGCGCGATGACGCTGACGCGGATGTTGAACTGGCGCAGCTCTTCGGCAACAGAGTAGGTGAGGCCATTGAGGCCCCATTTCGATGCGGCGTAGGCTGCGCCTTTGGGCAGCGGGTTGCGGCCGGCGAGCGAGGAGATGTTGATGATGTGGCCGGAGCGCGCGGCGATCATGAGCGGCACGACGGCGCGCATCATGAGGTAGGGGCCGCGAAGATTGGTGGCGAAGACCTGGTCCCACTCTGCGGGTGTGACTTCATGGAGGAATTTGCCTTCCATGCCGACGCCTGCGTTGTTGACGAGGATGTCGCATCGAGCATGCTGCTGCGTGAAGGCTCTGCCGAATCCGGCAACGGCTGAGGCGTCCATCAGATCGCAGGAGAGGACAGAGGCAGATCCGCCGGCTGCGACGATGCGCTCGCGTACCTGGTTGAGCTGATCGACGCTGCGCGCGATGAGGACAACGTGTGCGCCCATCGCTGCGAGACGGCGCGCAATGGCTTCGCCGGTGCCGCGTGCGGCTCCGGTGACGACGGCGACCTGCGATGCGAGGGTATGCATGGTGGCTCCTTGAAGGGCGATGAGCGAGATGTGCGCAACAACTTTTGCCGATGCGTGTCTGGAAGGATAACAGCGACCCCAGAGGCAGGCGACGTCTGCGCAGTGATATGGAAGCGGACGATGAAACTGGTGCGCGAATATCAGATTGGCGAGGTCACACAATGCGTCGAGTTCTTTTGTTTGCGGCGGTTGCCGCATGTGCGTTGGCGGTGGGTTGCGAACATCCGCAGCCAGTGGTGTATGCGGCGCCGCCACCGCCTCCTCCGCCTCCGGCGGTCTTCAGCGAAGTGGCGCGGCAGGCGTATCACGCAGGTGTGGAAGCGGCGCGGCGCGACCTGGCGGCAGGGCTGAGGCCGAATGCGGGGCGGCATCCGTATTTTCGCAATCCGCCGGTGGCGCCGGAGCTGATGGGGGACTATCAGCATGGCTTCCGCGAGGGGTACCGCACGATGTATCGCGCGGCGACGGCTCCGCCTCCACCGCCGCCGGGCGAGTGAGGCGCCGGATTATTTTGCAGCGGGCGTGAGCTTGAGCGCGTAAGCGTACTGGCAGCTTGAGTCCGCGGGCAGGTTGACTTCGAGGGCATCCGAGCTCTGGGTCCAGGTGAGTTTCTCGCTGGAGCCGAGGAGCTGGATGTTGCCGACGGGGATGGACGCGCCCTCATGCGCCCAGCCGAGCGAGTGGATGACGGCCTTGTGCGCTGCGGGGCCTGAGGTTGCAGGGCAGGCCATGCCGATGGCGTAGACCGTGCCGCCTTTCGCGGTGAAGCGAAAATCTTCCGGCGTGTAGGGCTTGGTGTCGGTGTCGTGAAATGCGCCGGCCTCGACCTTGGTCGGGCCTTCGCCGTAAGTGGTCCAGGGCGTGGTGCCATAGATCGCTTCGCCGTTGACCTTGAGCCAGGCGCCCATGGCGAGCAGAGCGCTGCGCACTTCATCGGGGATGGTGCCGTCGGAGCGCGGGCCGAAGTTGAGCAGCAGGTTGCCGTTCTTGCTCACGATGTCTACGAGCTGGTTGACGAGGAACTGCGGCGACTTGAAGGTGTCGTGCTCGATGTAGCCCCAGCTTTTGTTGCTGATGGAGGTGTCGGTCTGCCAGTGCTGGGGGACGATGTGGTCCTGCTGACCGCGCTCGAAGTCCTGCACGGCGGCGGGGTAGTCCATCGCGTAGTCCTTGAAGTTGATGACGCCGGTGTAGCCGTGGGCGGCTGCGTAGTTGTAGTAGAAGGCGGCGAAGCGGGTGACGGCGTGCCGCATGGCGGGCTGGCCAATCCACCAGTCGAAGTAAACGATCTCGGGGTGGTACTTCTGGACAAGCTCGGTATCGCGGGCGAGCCAGTCATTGGCCCAGGCATCGCTGACATAGGTCCAGTCATTGGTGAGGCCGCCTTTCCCGCTGAGCCACTGATGAGCGGGGCCGTAGAGTGAGGCATTCTTCGGATCATTCACGTCAGAGCGGATGGCGCGGCCGCCGTCATAGAAGAAATTGTGCTCGACGCGATGGGAGCTGAGGCCGAAGTGGAGGCCCTGCGTTCGTATGGCCTTGGCGAGCTCGCCAAGGGTATCGCGTTTGGGACCCATTTTGACGACGGTCCAGTCGCTGAGGCCGGAGTCGTACATGGAGAAGCCGTCGTGGTGCTCGGCCACGGGGACGACGTATTGCGCACCGGAGTCCTTGAAGAGTTGCGCCCAGGCGGTGGCGTCGAAATGCTCGGCGCGGAAGAGCGGGATGAGGTCCTTGTAGCCCTTACACCCCGCGGACGAAGACCTGTCCGCGGGGGCCCCGCTGCACCCTTCGCCATTGTGGCCGAAGCGGGCCTGGAAGTCTTTGTATGCGCCATCGCCGGGGTGGTACATGTTGCGCGGATACCACTCGTTTTCCGCGGCAGGGACGGAGTAGACGCCCCAGTGGATGAAGATGCCGAACTTGGCGTCCTTGTACCACTGCGGCTGCTGGTACTTTTCCAGCGATGCCCAGTCGGCGCGGAAGGGGCCGTCGCTTTGCTGCTTCTGCTCTTCGGCAAGGAGACGATTGCGCGCGGCGTCGTACTTGGCGACGGACTGCTGCCACTCCTGGTCGATCTGCTCTGCGGATTTGCACCCCGGAGAAGAAGACCCATCGCCGGGGACCCCGCATTGGACGCCGAGAGTGGGAGCGTAGGGGTCGGCGGGAGCGGACTGGGCGAGGGCCAAAGGCACGGAAAGGAAGAGCAGGGAAAGTGAACAGAGCAGATTTCGCATAGAGCCGCATGGTAACGCCCGGCGAGGGCAGTTGCAAACGTATACATAGGCAGTGGGGGGGAGGGAGAAAAAGATCAGTTGACATATTCCGATATGGGCATGTAATGTTTTGGCATGGCACGAGCAGCGACCACGTCCGATGCGTTCAACGCGATTGCCGAACCCCGGCGGCGGGCGATTCTGACTCTACTGGTGGCGCGGGAGCGGCCCGTGAACGAGATTGTTTCGGAACTGAAGCTGGACCAGCCGTCGGTGTCGAAACATCTGCGGGTGTTGCGCGATGTTGGCCTGGTGCGCGTGCGCTGCGATGGGCGGCAGAAGTTCTATCGCACCCAGGCAGAGGCGATCCGGCCGCTGCATGAGTGGGCCGCGACGTTTGAGCGGTACTGGAGCCATCAACTGAATCGAGTGAAAGAGCGGGCCGAGCGGGCCGCTGCTCAGGAATCCAAATCAACCCCACACACTGGAGGAAAAGACGATGATTGAAACCCCTGTCAGCATCGAAGAGATGACGCTGAGCGTGACGCAGGAGGTCCGTGTCCGCGCATCCATCGAAACAACATTTACGGCGCTGCTGGAGCAGCTTGGCCCGCTGAACGAACGACCGGACGGCTCGGCGATGCCGCTGCAACTGGAAGCCTGGCCGGGAGGCCGGTGGTTCCGTGATCTTGGCGATGGGAATGGACACTTCTGGGGCAATGTGCAGGCCATCAAGAGACCGAATCTGCTTGAAATCACCGGGCCCTTGTTTATGTCGTACCCGGTGGCCAACAACGTGCAGTACAGATTGCGCGAAGAAAACGGTGAGACGGTGATTGAGTTTCAGCACAGCGGGTTCGGGTTGATTCAGGATGCGCACAGGAAGGGCGTCTCGACGGGATGGGCATACATCCACGAGCAGGCGCGGAAGCGCGCAGAGGCAGGACGCCGCTAGCAAGATACCTGAGTGAACGCAGCACCAATCAAGAGAGGAGATTGAGAGTGTCGATTGCAGAGACTTATTTGTCTGAGTTTGAAGCGCAGGCTCCGGTGACGCGGAGGTTTCTCGAGCGGCTGCCGGAGGACAAGCTGACGTGGCAGCCACACCCAAAGTCGATGACAGCGGGGCAGCTTGCGTATCACCTAGCGTTTGTGCCGGGCGGCGTGGTGCGCGCTGCGGATACGAACCCGGCGCCGGCGCCGAAGTTCCAGTTTCCGCAGCCGGCCAGTTTGGCGGAAGTGCTGACCGTGCTGGACCAGAGCATCGCCAGCGTGCGGGAGGTGCTGCCGCGATTCGATGACGCAGCGATGCGCGAAACCTGGAAAATTGTGGCCGATGGACGGGAGGTGCTGGCGATGCCGCGGGCTTTGTTTCTGCGGGACATCATGCTCAACCACTGGTACCAGCACCGTGGCCAGTTCAGCGTGTATCTGAGGCTGCTGAACATCGCAGTGCCGTCAAGCTGGGGGCCCAGCGCCGACGAAGCGCCGGCGTTTATGCAAAAGGCTTGACGGAGCGGTTTGCGGGTGGCAACAGGTGCGAGAGGGGTGGCGAAGCGATAGGCTGCGCCACCCCTTTTTGTTGAAGGCCACTGCTACTTTTCTACCGCGGCCATCATGGCCTGGGCTCGGCTGAGCGAGTCGAGACGGCGCTGCTTTTCCTGCTCCATGTTGGCAGGGGCGAAGGTGCCGCGGCTGAAGCGGCGGGAGAAGACGTCGATGCGACGCTGGAACTCCTGCGCGAGCGCGGAAACGGCGGACTGAGCCTGCGGCAGGGTCTGGCGGAAGTGAGCAATCTCCTCCTGCGCGCGTTCGGGGTGGTAGCTGAGGCGGTCGCCAGTCTGCATTGCGTCGATGAGCGGGTCGGGCGGCTGCGCGATGGGCCAGGTCTGCTGCACGGCGTCATAGGCGGCGCGGAGGCGCGTCATGGAGCCGGCGAAACCGTCGAGCTCGCTGCGGCGCGCGGTGAGGCCGCGTGCGCGGCGAACGACGATGGTGACCGGCTTTGCGGTGCTCTGCGCGGCGACGGGGATGACGGTGGTGAGGGTGTTGCCGATGAAGCTCCAGCCACCTTTACCGAGGTCGCTGTCCTGCGGAACGGCGATGCCGTTGACCGTGACCGCAGCCGGTGGCCAATCAGCGGGCAGGCGCAGCTCGAAGGCGCGGGATTTCAACATGCCGGGGTAGCTACCTTCCACGGGTCCGATTGCGACGGTGAGGGTATCGGCCTTTTGCGAGGCGTGGATGGGTGTGCGCGCGAAGACTCCGCGCTGGTAGTCGACTGCGCGGCCGGAGTCCTCATAGACGGAGTAGCTGGTGTTGGCGCCGGGCGCGAGCGGCCAGACGTTGACGATGAGGGGATCGACGGGCTTCTCGCCCGTGTACTCCATCTGGGGCTGCATGGGGAGGATGGAGCCGGCCTTGAGGTAGACGGCGGTCTGGTCGATGGAGAAGCTGCGGCTCAGGGAGATGGGGCCGGTGAAGTGCTTGCCGGTGGGCCACTCGATCCACTCTCCTGCGGGGAGCCAGACCTGCTCGGTGGCGAGGCCGGTGGACTTGTCGGCCGGTGTGACGACGGGCGCGACCAGGACCTGGTCGCCGAAGAGGTACTCGTTCTTGCTGGTGTAGGCTTCGTCTGCTTCGGGCCAGTCGTAGTAGAGCGGGCGCAGGAAGGCGATGCCGGTGTCGTAGGTGCGGCGGGCCTCGGTGTAGAGGTAGGGCTCGAGCGCATAGCGGAGCTGGAAGGTGTTGCGGAGGATGGAGGAGTACGGCTCGGGATAGGCCCAGATGCGCCGCTCGGAGTCGGGGTTCTTGGTGGTGTGGGTGCGCAGGATTGGGCTGAAGGCGCCGAACTGGACCCAGCGGGTATAGATCTCCGGATCGACGGCGCCGGGCATGTGGCCGCCGATGTCGTGGCTCCAGTAGGCGTAGCCAACGTTGGCGGCGGTGGCGGTGAACCAGGGCTGGAAGGCGAGCGAGTCCCAGACGGAGATGGTGTCGCCGGAGAAGCCGATCTGATAGCGGTGGTTGCCCAGGCCGCCCCAGCGGTGGAAGAGCAGCGGACGTTTGCCTTCGCGCTGCTGGTCCGTGAAGTGGAGGTAGTTGAGCCACCAGGTGTTGTTGACGCCGGGGAGTTTGGTGTCGGGCTCCTGCTGCCAATCGAGCCACCAGAAGTCGATCCCCTGCTTTTCCAGCGGGTGCAGGACGAGATTGAAGTAGTTGGTGGCCCACTTCTTGCTGGTGGGGTCGAAGGGGACGTATTTCTTTGTCGCCGGGTCGATGCCCATGGCACGGGCCATTGCGGGGTAGGCGGCCTCCCATGGCTGGATGCCGGAGGCGGGGTGGAGGTTCAGGGTAGCCTTCAGGCCGTCGGCGTGCATCTTGTTGAGGAACTCGTCCGGGTCGGGAAAGAGGAGCTTGTTCCAGGTGTAGCCGGACCAGCCGAGGGAGTGGTTGACGCCGAGGGCGCGCGCCGCGGCGTCGGACTGGTCGGTCTCGCCTATAGCCTTGAGCTGCTCGTTGTTGATGTGCCAGTCCATATCGATGACGAGGACATCGAGCGGGGTGGAGTTCTGTCGGAAGCCGCGGGCGAGTTCGTCGAGCTCCTGATCGCTGTAGGCCCAGTAGCGGGACCACCAGGCGCCGAAGGCAAAGCGCGGCGGCAGGGGGATTCGGCCGGCGACCTGGACGTAGTCGCCAAGGGCCTTGCGGTAGTCGTGGCCGTAGCCGAAGAAGTACCAGTCCTGCCGATCACCGGAGGGTCGCTCGATGACCCAGGGCCAGGGGCTCTTGTCGCCCTGGAGGAAGCGGAAGTCCGCGGAGTCAAAGAGCGGGCGGGTGGAGTCGTCGACCAAAGCCCAGCCGGAGCGCGAGACGAGGCCCTCGCCGATGGGTTCGCGGGTCTTGCCACCAAGCGCGCCGTCGAGGGTGCGGGTGGTGCCCTGCAGGTTCGCGGGGTCTGCCATGCCGGGATGCCATGTGACCGGCCGGCCATCAACGGTGAGGGTGATGGTGAGGTTGGCGGGAGAGAACCGGCCGTCGCCGGTGGGCGCGTAGGTGAGCGTGAGGGCGTCGGTCTTCAAGGTGAGCTGCTGGCTGGCGTTCATCCCCAGCAAGGTCTTGGTGAATCTGGGCACGGGGAGGCGGCGGTTGATAAAGACAAAGGAGGCGTGGTCTTCGAAGGCGCTGTCGGCGGCCCACTCCAAGCGGATGAGCTGGGGAGTGAGGACAGTGAAGCGCGCGTGGCCGAGGGTGACGATGGCTTTGGGATCGGCGACGGGGTTATCGGCGGGTGGCGCGGTCTGCGCGGTAGCGGCGGATTTGGTTGGCTGTGCTTTTTGTGCGTGGGCCATAGCTGGATTCTGAAGGTCTGCTCCGAGGGTGAATGCGACTGCGGCGGCGATTGCGGCAAAGGAATGCAGGATTCGATGCACGACTTCCCCCTTTTGTTTTGACTGACCAAGGGAAGGCTACCACCGCCTGGGGGATCGCGGCAGCGGAAGGCCCGGAGCCGCCCATGAAGCGGATTCGACGCGTCCTGCGTCTAAATAGTGGATGGTATACTTGCGGCTAAGACCGCCCTGCGAGGCCCCTTCACGGCGACCGTCGCACCTGCCGTCCGGAGGTTTCTTCCTTCTATGACTCCCCGCGCCCGCCGCGCAACCTTTTTCCTCGTCATCTTCTTCAGTGTTTGCGCTGTTGTGGGCAGTGTGATGCAGCGCAAGGTGGGGGCGCAATCGTCGGAAGACGAGAGCCAGATCCGCGATAACCTCAAGACCTTCACGGACATATACGCGCTGGTAGAGAAGAACTACGCTGAGCCGATTACGGGCGACAAGGCCGATGCGGCGATCTATGATGGTGCGATTCCAGGCATGCTGCGGGTGCTGGACCCGCACTCGAACTTCTACGATCCGAAGGCCTATGCCCGGATGCAGGAGGATCAGCGCGGCCACTACTACGGCGTGGGCATGGTCATCCAGCAGCAGGGCAACAAGGTTTACGTCATTACGCCGTATGAGGGGACGCCGTCCTTTCAGGCGGGAATTCGGCCGGGCGACGTGATCTCCGCGATTGACGGCAAGTCAGCCGATGGAATGACGTCGGATGCGGTGGCGAAGGCACTGAAGGGGCCCAAGGGCACGCATGTGCAGGTGACGATGGTGCGCGAGGGCCAGGCGCAGCCACTGGTTTTTGACCTGGTGCGTGACGAGATTGCGCACCCGTCCGTGGATCTGGCATTTGAGATCCGGCCCGGCGTGGGTTACATCCACCTGACGCAGTTCCAGGAGACGACAGGGCAGGAAGTGACGGATGCGATCAACGGCTTTGGCGACCTGAAGGGCCTGGTTTTTGACCTGCGCGGGAACCCAGGCGGCCTGCTGAGCCAGGCGGTGGATGTGTGCGACCACCTGCTGGCCAAAGGACAGGTGATTGTTTCGCAGCGCGGGCGTGCCTATCCGGACCAGGTGTATACGGCGGCGCATGGCAACGGCGGCAAGACATTCCCGATCGTGGTGCTGGTGAACCGGAACACGGCATCGGCGGCAGAGATTGTGTCGGGCGCGCTTCAGGATCACGACCGTGCACTGATTGTGGGCGAGACGACGTTTGGCAAGGGGCTGGTGCAGACGGTCTACAACCTGAGCGAGAATACCGGGCTGGCGCTGACCACCTATCACTACTACACGCCGTCGGGCCGGCTGATTCAGCGCAACTACTCGGGCGTGTCGCTGTATGACTACTACTACAACCACGCGGGAGCGATGCCTTCGAACGCGACGAACCGCGAGGTGAAGTTCACCGACAGCGGGCGGACGGTGTATGGCGGAGGCGGCATCACGCCGGACGAGAAGATTGAATCGCCGAAGAACAACGCCTTTCAGGACGAGCTGCTGTACCGCTCGGTGTTCTTCCATTTCGCGCCCCACTACCTCGCAACGCATCCGGTCACCAGGAATTTCGAGGTGGACGATGCCGTGCTGAAGGAGTTCAAGGCGTACCTGACCAGCGAGAACATCCCCTGGAACGAGGCGGATCTGACTGGCGTGCTGGACTGGGTGAAGATCAACATCAGAGAGCAGATTCTGACCAGCCAGTTTGGGCAGTTGCAAGGTCTTCGCGCCCTGGCGGAGTGGGATCCGATGATCCAGAAGGCGATGGGATATCTGCCCGAGGCGCAAGCACTGGAAGATACGGCGCACAAGGTGCTGGCCGAGAAGGCCGAGGCGCGGGGCGTGGCTGCCGACGGTGACACTTCCCGCCGGTAGTGATGGGCGTCTTCCCCTGAGGTGGTATTTCCAAGAACAGGTTGTCGGGATGAGAATGCCCAATGGCGCCGTCTGGCCGCGAGCGCTGTGCCTGCCGCGTGCCCGAAGACGGTCCGGGAGGCAGGGCGAAGAGTGGATGGAGCAGTAGCCCAGGTATGTTGACGCGCAGAAACACGCTGATTTTGAGCTCGGGCCTGGGGCTGGCACTGTGCAGCTTTGCCGGGGGGTACGTGGCATCCATTCACCTGCACAGCACGCTGCCAGAGATGGTGCGCGCGCAGAGGCTGCAGCCGCCGGGCGATGCGACTCCTGATGTGCGGCAAGGCGTGCTTGCGACGTTGCAGGAGTTTCAGGCTGGATATGTCGCGCGCAACCCCGGCGAACTGGATCAGTTCATGGCACAGCTATTTGACCCGAAGGTCGACACCCTAGCGCTGGGGACGGAAGGCGCTACGAATGAGTGGGCCCGCGGCTACGCGCCGGTGAAATCCTTTATCCAGCGAGACTGGCAGTATTGGGGCGATCTTCGCCTGGACGTAGAGCACGCCGACGTGTGGGCGATGGGCGACATTGCCTGGGTAGCCACCGACGGGGCGGTGCATTTTGCGCGGTCCAAGCGGCCGCTGCGCTTCACGGCGATCCTGGCGCGGGAGGGCAATCACTGGATCTTCCGCCAGATGCAATTCCAATGGGATGACAGCGAACCGAGCGATAGCGACGTGCTGCATGGGCGGACGTATCTGCGCCTGCTCGAGCTGGGACGTCAGTAGGCGCGGAGGTCACGGCTCGTCGCTGTAGACGCCGATCTGCAGCTTGCCGCCCTCGGCGATGCGCGCGCGGAACATGCCGGATGTGTTGAAGCTCCAGGCCATCTGGCCGTCGGGCGTGATGGCGATGACGCCGCCATCGCCGTGCAGGGCTTCCAACTCCTTGTGAATGACTGCATCGGCCGCTAGCTGGATCGGCATTCCCTTGAACTGAACGAGATTGCAGACCTCACGGGCGACACCAAGGCGGATGAAGTATTCGCCTGTGCCCGTGCCGGAGACAGCGCAGGACTGGTTGGAGGCGTAGGTGCCCGCGCCGATGATAGGCGAGTCTCCAACGCGGCCCCAGCGTTTGGCGGTGAGGCCGCCCGTGGAGGTGCCCGCGGCGATGTGGCCGGAGCGGTCGAGCGCAACGACGCCGACGGTTCCGTACTTGTGCGCATCGGGCGGTTCCATTTCTGCAATGGGTGTGGATGGTGCGGTTGGCGCGCCGGCGGGACGCGGCGGAATGGGCAGGCCTTCCTTCTTCAGTTCGCGGATGAGTGCCTGCCAGCGATTCTCCGTAAAGAAAAAGCTGGGGTCCACCTGTTCGAGGCCAACGGATTGCGCGAAGGCGTCTGCTCCGGGGCCGACGAGCATCACATGCGGCGACTTCTCCATCACGGCGCGCGCGAGGCTGATGGGATGGCGGGTGCGCGTGACCTCTGCCACCGCGCCGGCGCGAAGGGTTGCTCCGTCCATGATCGCGGCGTCCAGCTCATTTTTGCCGTTGGCGGTGAAGACGGCGCCGCGTCCCGCGTTGAAGAGCGGATTGTCTTCGAGGATGCGAATGGCGGCTTCAATGGCGTCGAGGGCGGAGCCGTTGTTGTCGAGGACTTTTGCCCCGGCCTCAATCGCTTCCTTCAGGCCGGCACGATAGGCGGCTTCGGTTTTTGGGTCCATGCTGGCGCGCTCGATAACGCCAGCGCCGCCGTGGAGCACGATGGCCCAGCGATGCGTGGGCTGCTGGGCATGGGCTGAGAGGCCGACCGCGGCGATCGCGACGGCAGAGAGCAGACTCTTCCA
>JAGWML010000304.1 GCA_028873155.1 Acidobacteriota bacterium | reverse complement strand
TGTAAGCGTGGCCACGTTTGACGGGTTGATGGTGGAGTTTGCGCGGCATCTGGGTGCGACGGCCGTGCTGCGCGGCATTCGCGCCATCAGTGATTACGAGCATGAGTTCCAGATGGCGCTGATGAACCGGCGCCTCGCTCCCGAGATCGAGACGGTGTTTCTGCAGCCGGCCGGTCGCTACTCGTTTGTGAGTTCGCGGATGGTGAAGGAAGTTTTCAGCTTTGGCGGCGACGTGACAGGGCTGGTGCCGCCGAATGTGGTGAAGCGGCTGCGCGGGCGCATCAACGGTGGCTGAAGCAGCACAGATTAAGAATCGGCAACTCGGAAGCACCTTTCATACCGCCGCGCTGCCTGCGTCTCGCTCTACTGCCTCCATCAGCCGCCCTTCACCAGCACGTCGGGCTTCGTCGCCACAATCAGCTCCAGCGGTGTCGCCTCGTCAAACACCACCACTGCATCCACCGTAGCCAGCACCGCCAGCATGCGCGCGCGTTCCTTTTCTCCCACAATCGGCCGTTCCGGCCCTTTCAACCGCCGCACAGACGAATCGCTATTGACGGCCACGACCAGCCGCTCGCCAAACCGCCGCGCCTGCTCCAGCAGCGCCAGATGCCCCACGTGCAGCAGGTCAAAGCAGCCATTCGTGAAGACAATCCGCTCGTGCCGCTGCCTCCACACCTCCAGCCGGAACAGCAATTCCTCGCGATCGACCACCTTTTCCTGCGCGTGCAATGCGATCTCCGGCGCCAGCGCCGCAATCAGCTCATGTGTCTCCACCGGCGTTGTGCCCACCTTGCTCACCACAATCCCCGCCGCCGCATTCGCAAGCTGCACGCCCACCTCCGGCGAAAGCCCGGAGCACAGCGCCAGCGTCAGCGTCGCAATCGCCGTATCTCCCGCACCCGTGACATCAAACACCTGCCGCACCTCTGCCGGCGCCACAAAGCGTGCGCCCGGCCGCACCAGCGCAATCCCCTTCTCGCCCAGTGTCGCTGTCAGAAACTCCAGATCAAACTCAGTCACCAACTTCTCCGCTGCGTCGAGTAACGCGTCCAAATCGTCGCCATCGATCCCTGTCGCACGGCGCAGCTCGCTTAAATTCGGGCACACTGTCGTCGCCCCCGCATAGCGCGAAAAATCCGTATGCTTCGGATCCACCACCACCGGCGTCCCCGCAGCCCGCGCCGCGCCGATCAGCTCCCGGCACACCGCCTCGCTCAGCACACCTTTTGCATAATCCGAAAGCACCAAAGCATCGCAGAAGCGCAGCGCTTCCCGTGCTCTCCCAATCAGCGCAGCGTACTCATCCGCGCTTCGCTCCCCTGCGCGCTCGCGGTCCACGCGCAGCATCTGCTGCCCGCCCCCGAGCACGCGCATCTTGCGTGTTGTTGGAAAATCCGCGCACGCCACGAGCAGCGGCTCAACGCCTTCGCTGCGCAGACACTCTTCCAGAATCCCCTGCTCGGCATCTGCGCCCACAAATCCAACAACCGTTGCCTGCGCTCCCAGCCGCGCCAGGTTCACCGCCACATTCGCCGCACCTCCTGGTCGACGGGTCTCCTGCCGCACATGCACCACCGGCACCGGCGCCTCCGGAGAGATGCGCGTCACCTCGCCCCAGATGGACTCATCCACCATCACATCGCCGACCACGAGCACGCGCCTCGTCGCCCACGCATGCTCCACCGTGTGAAGAACCTTCTCCAAATCTTGAATCACAGCAACTCCATCTGCCGATGCACTCAGTCCTACCTTGAACAATCTAGCTCAACCGGCCCTGCCGCCTCCCGCGGCCGGTTGACGAAACGGCTCTGACCGCCGACAATAAGAGAGTTGCATCCCTCCTGATGTGGGCCTGTGGCGCAGCTGGGAGCGCGCTTCCATGGCATGGAAGAGGTCATCGGTTCGATCCCGATCAGGTCCACCAATCCACTCCCTCCAGTCCGATTTACTCATCGTTCGGCCTTCCCAGCTTCCTGCCACGCCGGCATAGAGACTCCTTCCGACTCAGCGTTTTACCCCCGCCTGCGCAGCCAGTCGGCAGATCTGCTGCGCCGTCCTATTACCTTAGTTATCCGCCATTCTTCGCACGTTCTCATTGAATGGCTCACTTCTATGCTCTGATGAGAGCAACTTCCGATTCCCCGCGCTCTGAATCGTATGAGTTAGTTC
>JAGWML010000075.1 GCA_028873155.1 Acidobacteriota bacterium | reverse complement strand
GTAATGCAGCCGCTCAGCGGCGCCTGCGGAGCCTCTGGCGGCAACTGCATTCCGCAGCCGACTCTCTTGCGCTTCGATGATATTGCCGCGCTCAACCGCATCTATCCCATCACCGCGGCCAACCTCGCCAGCTTCCCCGGCAAGCAACTGACCGCGGCCAACACGGTTTCGATTACCGGCACGTTGAGCTTTCGCGATGGCTTCGGCATGCAGGGCGTCAACGTCGTCGCGCGGCCGCTCGACGCCAATGGCAACCCGCTCTACGAGTACACCGTCACCTGCGTCTCCGGTGGCTACTTCAACGGCAAACACGGCAACCCGGTAACCGGCTGGACTGACACGAATGGCAACCTGTTCACCCGCTGGGGCTCAAACGACCCGGCGCTGCAGGGCTATTTCGATCTCCGCTTCATGCCCCTGCCGCCCGGCATGGCCAGCGCCAGCTATCAGATCACCTTCGAGCCAATCAACGGGCTCTACATTCAGTCGGCATCGGTCGGCCCGTATGTCGATGGCTCGCCTGCGCCCTCCGGCACTCTGCCCACGCTGACCTTAACGGACCTTGCTCCCGGTGTTACCCAGGCGCTGACGGTCCCGGTCGCCGACTCGGCGAGCGGCGGGCTCTCGGATGCCGTCGGCACGGAATCACAGCCGCGCACCCTGCCGCCGAGCGGGTTCTGGTCCGGGCGACTCAGCCAGGTCGGCCAGACCGACTGGTTCCTCTTCCCGGTTCGCGGAGGCCGCACATTCACCGTTGTGACGCAGGCCCTGAACTAGTCCGGCATCCCCACCGAAACCAAGGCTCTGCCCGCGATCGGTGTCTGGAATGCCTTCGACCCCCTCGGGACGCCTTCGGTCGGCTCGGAACCGGGCCTGAACGGCTCCGCCTCCGGCGAAAGCTGGCTGCGCGTCGCTACCAGCGCCGACGACGTGGTCCGCCTCGGCATCGCGGACCTGCGCGGCGACGGCCGCCCCGACTACGCCTACAACGGCTGGCTCCTCTATGCGGACACGGTTCTTCCCTCGCATCTACCCGCTGCGGGCGGCCCCATCGTCATCCGCGGCATCGGCTTCCGGCCCTCTGACACAGTGCTCGTCGGCGGCCAGCCGGCCACAGTCACGAGCGTCTCCCCCACGGAGATCACCGCCATCGCTCCGGCGGCGGCCTCCGGCGTCACCGGATCCGTCGATGTCGAGGTCGATGACCTGCCCATCTTCTACGCGGCCGGTATTATCTCCGGCGGCGTCAGCTACGACGCGGGAACCGGCGACTCGCTCTCGCTGCTTTCTGCACCTTCCGGCACTGTGCCTCTCGGCGTTCCCCTTCCCTTCACCGTCTCCGCGCTCACCTCCAGCCTCGCCCCGGCAGGCGGCGTCACGGTCACTTACACGCTCACCAGCGGCTCGGCGATGCTGGGCTGCGGCCAGAGCAGTTGCGCGGTCACCGCCAGCGGCGACGGGCTCGCCACGCTTGCCGTCACGCCCACAAGCACAGCGCCGGCCGTGGTCACCGCATCGCTCACGAATGGGGCGGGCCTGCAGGCGCACTTCACCGGCGGAACTCCTCCGGTTCTCAGCGCGCTCACTCCCACGGTCTCGGTCGCAGCCGGAGCCACCCTTACCTGGACGACGCAGGCTCTCGCCCTGCTCAACGGCGCGCCCGCCGGCGGGCAATCCGTTGCCTGGCAGCCCGCCGCGGGCATCTCCATCCAAACATCCACCCCCGTCGTCACAGGCTCCAACGGCGTCGCTGCCAAGGCGCTCACTGTCGGCCCGCTCGCGGAAGGCCAGCAGTCCACCGCCTCGGCGTGCCTCAACGCCACCACGCAATGTGTCCAGTTCACCGCTACGGGCGCGCGCCCGGGGTATGCATGGCTGGAGTCCATCGCAGGTACGGCCCAAACCCTTTCAGTCAGCGCCAGCCCAGGCCAGATTGTCCTGCGCGTGCGCGACATGGACGGCAATCCCATGGGCGGCGGCATCGTCACGTTGTATCAAGCGCTCTACGCGTGGGCGCCGCCCTGCCCGCCCCACGGGCGCTGCGCGGCGGCTCCGCTGCTGGCCACTCAGGTCTCTACGGCCACATCGGCCCTCGACGGCACGGTCGTCTTTGCGCCCGCCTCCATCCCCGGCGTGGCCACTCATCTGATCGGCCTCGCCGCCACTGGCAACAGCAGCACGCTTTCCCTCGCCATCGAGCAGCATCCATAGCACTTGTCCGCCAAAACCCGGCGGCCAATCCTTCCCCCGCCCTGGATTTTGACCCGGTGAGATTGGGAGTTGTCTCTTGTGATTAGTTTAGTATTCTGTTAACAATCCTTTCTTGCTTCGGCGAGCCACGCACAACCTCTATGACTCCAGTCGCTTTGGCGGTTGACGATCTCCGGGATCAGTATCTGCGCGAGATGGCGCTTGTCCGGCAGACCTATGACCGCACAGGCGACGGAACCGCGGCCATCCGCCGCCGTTCCGCCGTGGTCGATCGCACCTTGATTGAAATGTGGCGCCGGGCCTTTACAGGCCAGTCTGCGCAGAGCGTGGCCCTGCTGGCGCTGGGCGGATACGGACGCAAAGACCTCTTCCCCTTCTCCGACATCGATGTGCTCTTCGTCTTTGCAGACGACAAGGTCGAGGAGCAGGCCAAAGACACTGTGCGGTCGATCATTCAGGGCATGTGGGACATTGGCCTGCGCGCCAGTCCCGCCTCGCGAACCGCGAAAGAAGCCGGCCGCTTCGACCCGGACAACCTCGAGTTCACCCTCGCCACCCTCGACCGCCGCTTCCTCGCCGGCTCCTTCCCGCTCTACCAGCAGTTGCACCAGACCGTCTTTCCCGGCCTCGTTCTGAGCGAGTGGAACACCATCACGCAGAAGCTCGGCGAGATTGCCCGCGCCCGCCACGCCAAATACGGCAACACCATCTTCCACCTTGAGCCCAATCTGAAGGAGTGTCCAGGGGGACTGCGCGACTACCATCTCGCCCTATGGTTTGCCCTGCTCTTCCATCTCAAAGAGACGAAAGAGTGGCCGCGTCAGCGCGGCGGAGTCTTCCAGAGCGCGCGCGGCGACGCTGAGGCTGCCTTTGACTTCCTCGCCGCGGCCCGCTGCTTTCTTCATTTCCGCCACGGCCGTGACGACAACACGCTCGACTGGCAGTCGCAGGACGACGCAGCCACCAACTCCATCGGCCTTGAGACGCGCGGCACAGCCGATCCGGCTTACTGGATGCGGACCTATTACCGTCATGCCCGCGTCATCTATCGCCGGGCTGCGCTGCTCATGGAACACCTGCCCGCGCCGGTCAGCTTCTACCGCCAGTTCCGCCGCCGCCGCACACCCATTGCCGGAACCGACTTCCTCCTCGACCAGGGTCGCATTGACATCCTTCCCGGAGCGCAGTTCAACGACACCAGCGCCATCTTGCGCGTCTTTTCGCTCATGGCCACGCACGGCTACACCTTGTCTCAGGCCGCGGAAGACCGCATCACCGACGCGCTCCCCGCGCTCGCAATTCATATTCCCGAGGGGCCGTTTCTCTGGAATGCGCTGCGCGAGGTCCTGCTCGGGCCCCATGCCGCGCACGCGTTGCGCACCATGCATGCCCTCGGCATCCTTGAGATGCTCATTCCCGAGTTCCACGGCATCGACGCCCTGGTCATCCGCGACAGCTACCACCGCTACACCGTGGACGAGCACACCTTCCTGACCATCGACAACGTGCACGCCCTGCGCCAGCCCGCGCATGACTACGAACACCGGCTCGCGCAATTGTTGCCGGAGATCGACCGCCTCGATCTCTTCCTGCTCTCTCTGCTGCTGCACGACACCGGCAAAGGGCGCCGTTCCGGCGAGCACACCGGCCAGAGCGTCGAGCTTGCAGCCACCTTCCTCGCCCGCCTCGACTTCGACGCGGAAGAGCGCGAGGAAGTCATCCAGCTCATCCGCCTCCACCTCGAAATGTCGAACGCCCTGCGGCGCGACATCTTCGATCTTGAGAACATCCGCAACTTTGCGGACAAGGTCGGCAACCCGAGCATCCTCAAGATGCTCACCCTCATGACCTACGCCGATATCAAGGCCGTGAACCCTGAGGCGCTGACGCCGTGGAAGGCCGAGAATCTGTGGCAGCTCTATATGGCGACGGCCAACTTCATGGATCGCTCGGTCGACGAGGTGCGCTACCACGCCGCCATCGACCCCACGCTGCTCAACCGCATCCGGTCGATGGTGCCCGCCTCGCAGTATGATGCGCTGCGCCAGTTTCTCGAGGGCCTGCCGCAGCGCTATCTGCAGACGCGCCTGCCGGAGCACATCCGCAATCACTTTCAGCTTGCGTTGAATTTGGACAGCGACCCCGTGCAACTCGATCTGCGGCCGCATCGGCAGCTTTTCGATTTAACCGTGATTGCGCGTGACCGCAGCCGCCTCTTCGCCGATGTTGCCGGGGCGCTGGCGGCGTGGGGCATGAATATCGTCAAGGCTGGCGCCTTCTCGAATGAAGCGGGCATCGTCGTCGACAGCTTCCAGTTCACCGACGTCTTCCGCACCATCGAGCTGAACCCGAGCGAGAAGGACAGATTTCTCTCCAGCCTCCACGATGTCGTCGCTCAAAAGACGCCGGTCGAGCAATTGCTGGAGGCGCGCAGGCATCTGAGCCACAACGGAAGCGCCAAGGTCGAGGTCGCGACCCGCCTGCAATTTGATTCAGAATCCTCCACCCACTCCACGCTGCTCCAGGTCATCGCGCAGGATGTGCCCGGCCTGCTGCGCCAGATTGCCCTCACGCTCAACGCGCACCAGTGCAACATTGAAGTCGCACTGATCGACACGGAAGGTGAGAACGCCATCGACGTGTTTTATCTGACCAGTCACGGTGCAAAGCTAAGTGCGGACCAGCAGCGCGAGCTGGCGGAGACGCTCACCGCTTCACTGGACGCGATGCGCGCTCCGGTTCACTGATTCGGCAGCCCATTCCCTTTGCTTTAGTGGTCGCCGCCATGACCGGACCCATCGCCCGATCCGTCCTCTCCACCGGAACTTGAGGATGAGCCTCCAGAGGAGGCGCCGGTGCCAACTGCGGAAGCCAATTGTGTACTCGCCTTGTCGAAGATGGCACCGATGCCTTGGGCGACTGGCATGGCACCAGCAGTTGCACCGAATGCGATGAAGCTGATCAAGAGAACATATTCAACGAGATCTGCGCCCTCTTCGCCAGCGAGCTTTTCCAGAATGGCGATCATTCTGCGCTGCCAATTCTTCATCGTGCATCCCTCCCCTCGCCTGTTCCGCTGCGGGGTCTGTGCCAGGCAATATCCGCTCAGGCCAAAATGGTATGAATCTCCGCCTCTCCAGCCTGTAACAACTAGTCTGCGCGGCTTTCTGGCGTCCGTATATTCCACTTACGTGGACAAATATCGTGCCATTCTTGAATGACATGAACCGAAAGCCACCTGGATCTGGTTACTTTGGTATGCCTGCCCAGCGTGGTGACTGTGTACCCTCGACCTGTTTCTGCCATTGGAACGGGCGCACTACTCCGCGCGGATGCTGCCGGATAAAATAATAGGAACTGAGACAGTGAGGAATTCATGGCATCCCTTCTCGATGCGATCGACATTCGGCGCAAGATGTACTTCGAGTTTGAGAACGCACCCTACTACTGCATGGACGTCGATGTCTCCACGCCCACCGCGCGCGGTGGCCAGACCCTCGTCCGCGTCAAGATGCGCAATCTGCTCACCCGCGCCGTCTTCGACAAGACCTTCAAGGCAGGCGAAAAATTCAAGGCGCCCGACCTTGAAACCGTCGAGGTCTCTTATCTCTACTCCGATAACGAAGGCTCGCACTTCATGGATCAGGAGAGCTTTGAGACCATCACGCTGCCCAGCGACAAGCTGGGCGACGCGCTCGACTTTCTCGTTGAAGGCGTGCTGCTTCAGCTCGACAAGTTCAACGGCAATCCCATCGGCCTCCAGCTTCCTGAGAAGGTCGAGCTCACTGTGACCTACACGGAGCCGGGCGTGCGCGGCGACACTGCCAGCGGGGCCGTCACCAAGCCCGCGCGGCTGGAGACTGGCATCGAGATTCGCGTTCCCTTCTTTATCAAGGAAGGCGAAAAGATAAAAGTGATTACGGAAACCCGGGAGTTCGCCGGCCGCGCCTGAGCAGCGCGGCTCCGGCCATCGTCATCGATGCGCCAGCAAAAGCATCAGGATGAAGAGCGCGATCGGCACCAGAGCCACAGCGCCGTAGATCAACCATTTGCGGTCAATCCTGCGGCGCACCGTCCTCGTCGCGGTCCGCCCGCCACGCTCCTCCACGCCGACCAGCTCCTGGTGCTCCAACTCCCACGCCATCTCGCTCGCCGTCGCATAGCGATGGCGCGGTTCTCTCTCCAGCGCGCGGAAGAGAACCTCCTCGAGTTCAGGCGAGATCACGCGGTTCAACTCGCGCGGCGGCGTCGGCTCCCGCTGCAGCCGGGCATTCAGGGCGGCCAGCGCATTTTCGTCGGTGAATGGCACGCGACCGGTCAGCATCTCATAGAGCATCGTGCCCAACGCATAGATATCGCTCCGCTGATCGCCGCGCCCGCCCTTCACCTGCTCGGGCGAAACATAGTCCGGCGTTCCCAGCGCGCCCGTCATATTCACATAGGTCAGCCGTCGCGCATCCTCCTTCATTGCGATGCCGAAATCGATCAGCTTCACGTGGTCCTGATCGTCCACCATCACGTTTTCCGGCTTCAGGTCGCGATGCACAATGCCGTGCTTGTGCATGGTGTCCAGCGCATCGCAGATGCCCAGCGCAATCCGCACCGCGCGGTCCACGGGCAGCACGCGCGTCTCATTCAGGATCTTGCGCAGCAGCTTTCCCTCGACCCACTGCAGCACCATGTAGCGGCGGCTGCGCTGCTCATCGGGATAGCTCTTCACAATGCCCGGATGATCCAGCATCTGGCCGATCTCCTCCTCGCGAATGAACCGCTCAACAAGGATCGGGTCCGCTTCCATCTCCGCGTGAGGAATCTTGATCGCAACCTGTTTGCCGTCGCGCAAATCGGTGGCGCGATACAGCACAGACATGCCGCTGCGGGCTACCGCATCGTCGATCCGGTAGTGGTCCAGGATTTCTCCAGCTTCCAGTGCGCTCATGCTGAGGGGCATCGCTCTCTATCGATTTTTGCATGTCTGGCCGTAGGGAACACGTAAGGAAACTCTCCACGCATCGAAGTTTTCCGTATCCTTCGCTCGCAGGGCGCCTGCCATTGACGATTTCTCCCCGCCGGCCAACGCAGGGAACTATTATGGGGAACGATCATGCGTTCGCTCTTTAAGCTGTTCCTCTGCTGCCTTGTTTTGCAGTCTGCACTCGTCCCTCCCGCGGCCTCTGCGCCTGCCCGCAACGCCATTGCCCTCGTCCGCCACCCTCAGGAAACAGGCTTCCTGAACCGCACGCTGCTCATCCAGGGCGTGGCCTACCGCTTCCAGGTCTATGTCCCGGAGGATTACAGCCGCAACGACCACCGTCACTGGCCCATTCTGCTGTTCCTCCACGGCCGCGGCGAGCGCGGGTCAGAAGGCATGTGGCAAACCCAGATCGGCCTGCCCGCCGCGATTCGAGATCACCCGGAGCGATGGCCCATGCTCGTCGTCCTGCCGCAGTGCCCGCAAGGCCACTATTGGACCGATCCCGAAATGCTCTCCATGGCAATGGCAGTGCTCGACCAGGAGACAGCCGAATTCCACGCCGATCGCGACCGGACCTATCTCTCCGGCCTGTCGCTGGGAGGATACGGCGCATGGGAGCTGGCCCGCCTGCATCCGCAGCGCTGGGCCGCTATCGCCATTGCCGCCGGCGGCACCTTCTGGAGCTACGCGCCGCAGCGCTGGAAGCAATCCGCCACGCTGCCCGCCGAATACGCTCGCGCCCTTGGCCGCACACCCGTCTGGCTCTTCCACGGCAGCGATGACCCCATCGTGCCGGAGCGCGAGGACGAGCTGATGTTTCAGGCCTTCAAAGCGTCCGATGGCCATATCCGCCTCTGGGTCTATCAGGGCCTCAAACATGACTGCTGGACCCGCGCCTTTGACGAGCCCGAACTGCCCCGCTGGCTTCTGGACCACCGTCGCGATTCCCACGCAGAGCCGCCGCCGCTCGCCGAGCGCGCGCTCATCCCGCAGCATCCACCGGCACTGCATCTCACGCCGCAGCAACTGGAGAGCTTCGCCGGCGAATACCACGACGAGCGCGGCCAGCTCGCCGTCACGCTCTTCCGTCAGGGCGACCAGCTCTACGAGAAGGACGTCCACGGCTCCATCAACGAGCTTGCGGCCGAGTCGCTCTCCATGCTCTTCTACCCCAACGGCAGCAGCGTGAGCCGCGTCCGCGTGGAACGGAATAGCCAGGGAGAAATTACCACCCTCATCTTCCACGACGACCGCCACGAGGAGCGCTGGGAACGGCGCTAGTCCACGGCGGTCCGCCGCGGCGGGCGAGTTAATGTGAGAAAGGGAACACAGCGGTCGAGTTTTGCGTATCGCTCAGTAACTCGCAGGAATGGATAGGCTGGAGAATGCGACTCCAGCGGAAGGGGATGAACATGTTTTGCAGCGGATGTGGTCAAGCTTTGCAGCCGGGGCAGCCCGTCTGCCCGCAGTGCGGCCGGGCGGTCGCCCCCGCCATGCCGCCCGTGCCACCCATTCCCAATCTCGAATTTCAACTGCAAACCTTCGCAGGCCGGCTCCGCGCCCTGAGTATCGTCTGGTTTGTTTACGGCGGGCTTTCGCTTCTGCTGGGCATCGCAGGCATGACCTTCCTCCACGCATTCCTCAATAACGGCTTTGCTCCATGGATGCATGGCCCAATGCAGGATGGCCCTTGGAGCCAGCCCTGGTTCGGCGCAGCGATCATCCACTTTGCCTGGGCCGCGATCCTTGTCCGCTCCGCGCTTGCCTTTGTCGCGGGCTGGGGCCTGATGGAACGCACCGAGTGGGGCCGCATCGTCGCCATCGTCGCTGGCATCCTCTGCCTTTTGAAGTTCCCCTTCGGGACGGCGCTCGGCATCTGGACCCTGGTCACACTGCTCGGCTACCGCAACACGACGCTCTACAGTCAGCTCGGGCCTCAGGTCTGACATCGCGCTGGTCTACAATCTACGCATGGGATTTCCGCAGAATCGCATGCGCCGGCTGCGCCGCACTGAGCCGCTCCGCGCGCTTGTTCGTGAAACGACGCTCGAACCGGGCGACCTGATTTATCCCCTCTTTATCTGTCCCGGCCAGAGCGTGCGCCAGCCGGTCGGCTCCATGCCCGGTGTCTTCCAGTTATCCGTTGACGAAGCCGTGCGCGAGGCGGAAGCCGCTGCCGCGCTCGGGATCGGCGGACTGCTCCTTTTCGGCCTGCCCGCAACGAAGGATGAGCAGGCCATGGGCGCATGGAGCGATCAGGGCATCGTGCAGCAGGCGCTCCGCGCTCTCCGCGACTCTCCCGCTTCGCGCAAACTCGTTCTCATTGCCGACGTCTGCCTCTGCGAGTACACGAGCCACGGCCATTGCGGCATCGTGGTGCAAACGCCCGAAGGCTTCGAGATTGACAACGACCCCTCGCTGGCTCTGCTTGCGCGCACCGCCGCCAGCCTCGCCAAGGCCGGAGCGGACATCGTCGCTCCCAGCGACATGATGGACGGACGCGTCGCCGCCATTCGCCACGCGCTCGACGCAGCCAGCCTCACGCAGACCCCCATCCTCAGCTACGCATCCAAATTCGCATCGGCTTTCTACGGCCCGTTCCGCGAGGCAGCGGAATCTGCTCCGCAGTTCGGTGACCGCCGCTCCTACCAGATGGATGGCGCCAACGTCCGCGAGGCAATGCTTGAAATCAATCTGGATCTCGACGAAGGCGCGGACATGATTCTGATGAAGCCTGCCATGCCGTATCTCGACGTGGTGCGCGCGGCACGCGACCGCTTCCAGGTCCCCATTGGGGCCTACCAGGTTTCAGGCGAGTACTCCATGCTCCAGGCCGCCTTCGAAAAGGGTTGGCTGGAACGCGATCGCGCCATTGTCGAGTCGCTCGTCGGCATGCGCCGCGCAGGAGCCGACTTCATCGTCACGTACTTCGCAAAGGACGCAGCTCAGTTGCTGTAACCACTCACAGCTTCTTGCGCAGATACTCAAATGCCATGTAGCCAACCATCGCCGTACAAATTGCGATGAGAAAGTTGGCTTCTGTAACGATGTCTCGCAGCGCGTGCGCCAGGGTTTTGCCGCGTTCGCCGGCGACGGTGAACTCGCCCATCAGCAGGTTCGAGTAGAACAGGAACACAATCGAACCCACTTCGATCACCGCGCGCAGCAACGGCGTAATTCTCTTGCGGCTTTTGCGTTCTGTCTGCATGGGATTTTTATCGTAACAAGAATCGCGCTGCCCACAAATTGCTTTGCGCGGCGCCCTGTCTGTGGTCTTCTGGTTGCACCTGTTTATGCTCAAGCCGCTCGAACGCTATTTTGAGTTCACCCACCTTGGGACCAACTGGCGCACGGAGATCCTTGCGGGGGTCACCACCTTTCTCACGATGGCCTACATCGTGCTGGTGAATCCTGCCATCCTCTCCACCGCAGGCGTGCCGCTCGCCGCTGTCACCGCCGCCACCTGCCTCTCCGCGGCATTTGCCTCCATCCTCATGGGCATCTTCGCTCGATATCCCATCGCGCTCGCCCCCGGCATGGGGCTGAATGCCTACTTCACCTACACCGTCTGCCTGAAAATGCACATCCCCTGGCAGACAGCGCTCGGTGCGGTCTTTCTCTCCGGCGTCCTGTTTCTCGCCCTCACCGCCACCGGCATTCGCCAGATGATTCTCCGCTCCATCCCGCATGAACTCTATGCGGCTGTCGCAAGCGGCATCGGACTCTTCATTGCCTTCATCGGCTTCCGCAATGCGGGCCTCGTCGTCAGCGACTCCGCCACGCTCGTTGGCCTCGGCAGCGTGCGCACACCCTCCGCGGCCATCTCGCTTTTCGGCCTCGCGCTTATGGTCGTGCTGGAAGTGCGCCGCGTCCGTGGCTCCATCCTCATCGGTGTGCTCGCCTCCACCGCGCTTGCCTGGGCGCTTGGCTCTGTCCACTGGACACCCTCGCCCGCAGGCTTCCACGCTCTCGCTTCCACTGCATTCCAGCTCGACATCCGCGGAGCCTTCAGCAAAGGACTCATCGAAATCGTCTTCGTCTTTTTCTTCGTGGATCTCTTTGACAACCTCGGCACTCTCGTCGCCGTCACCAAGCGCGCCGGACTCATTGCTCCGGATCACACCATTCCGCGTCTCAATCGCATCCTCTTCGCCGACGCCACCGCCACAATCTTCGGCTCGCTCACCGGCACCTCCACCGTCACCAGCTATGTGGAATCCACGGCAGGCGTGGCGGCCGGCGGGCGCTCCGGCGTCACAGCCATTGTTACCGGCTTGCTCTTCCTCTGCGCCATTGGTGTAGCGCCCTACGCCGGCATTGTCCCGCAGGCCGCCACCGCGCCCGCGCTGATCCTCGTCGGCTCCATGATGCTGGGCACCATCACGGAGATTCACTGGCACGATCCGCTCATTGCCATCCCCGCATTTCTCACTCTCGTCCTCATTCCGCTCACCTACTCCATCGCCAACGGCCTCGGATTCGGCGTCATCGCGTGGGCCATCCTTCATCTGGCCGCCGGGCGGGCTCGCAAGCAGGATTGGCTCCTCTACACGCTTGCTGCGCTCTTCCTGCTGCGCTTCCTCTACATCGGCACGAGCTAGCCTGACCACGCATGCCCGTCCCGCGTATACTCATGCGCGAGGCATCTGCACGATGGATCTCTCCGCACTCATTCAACCCAGCCTTCTGCACAGCACCGTCATCCTCACCATCCTTCTCGCCTTCGCCGGGTACCTGGTCACATTTCTCAGCGCCCGCATGCTCGCCCAGAGGCGCGACAAGCTCCGCCTGGTGAATAAGCGCCTCAATGAGTTTTACGGTCCGCTCTACGTGGCATCCGAGGCAGGCGATATCGCCTACCGCTCTCTTCTCAAGCGGCAAGGCAAGGCCAAGAGCGAACCCATCCGCGACGAAGACATGAAGGAGTGGATGCTCTGGATGACAACGATCTTCATGCC
>JAGWML010000074.1 GCA_028873155.1 Acidobacteriota bacterium | reverse complement strand
TGGAGTGGAGCCGCCGCTGAGGGCAATGCGCGCGCGCCCACGCTGCGCCACAGCCTGTTTCACGTCTGCGATCAGATGCTCAACGGCCCGCTCTGCGAGCGAAGCCGCATCTGGTTCGATGCAATAGGTCACCTTCAGTTTGCTGCTCATTCTGCTCCATTTCTCTGGCCCGGCGGGGGTGTCGTGTCGCGATCTCTCTTCCATTGCACATCAGGATGGGGGAGCCGTTCTCAGGGCTTGCCGGAACCTGCGATGGCGATGATGACTGGCCGGGGTTCGGCGTTCTCCGCGGCCAGGCCGCGGGGCATCACCAATTCCAGACGTGCTCCGCCATCTTTTCTATTGGATGCAGCCACGCTGCCTCCGTGTGCCCGCACCACCGCGTCCACAAAGGCCAGCCCGAGACCATGCCCACTGGACTGCTTGCCTTTCACGCGGCGTTCAAACAGATGCGGCAGAATCTCCTGCGAAAAGCCCGGCCCATCGTCTTGCACTGTCAGCTTTGCCTGTTCCTGCGCCGTCTCAAGAACGAATTCCACGGTGCAGCCGGCGGGCAGATGCTTCAATTCATTATCGAAGAGGTTGGAGATCATCCGGTGCATCAGCGCGGCATCGGCGAGCATTCTTACGGGTCCCCGGGCTGTGAGCCTGACGCGCAGGTTCTTCTCGTGCATGGAGGGCTCGTACAAATCCGCCATTCCGCGCAGCAACTCTTCCAGGTCCAGCTCGCTCTTTGAGAGGCGGAGCGCATCGGCCTTGCCCTCGGCGACGTCGAGCGATGTGTTGAGAAACTCGGTCAGCCGGTCCAGCTCGTCGATCGCGGCGACAATCGGCTCGGCCTGTTCGCCATGCGCCGCGGCGGAGAGCGACATCTCGAGCTTGCCGCGAATTGCGGTGAGCGGGCTGCGCAGGTCGTGGGCCAGCGCATCGGTCATGGTGTGCAACTGCCGCACGGAGTTCTCGATGCGGTCGAGCATATGGTTGAGCGTTCGTGCCAGGTGCGCCACTTCATCATTGCGTGCGCTCACCGGCACGCGCTTATCCAGTTCGGTATGGCCGATGCGTGAAGCTGCTTCTGTTATCTCGCGCACGTGGCTCAGCATGCGCCGCGTGGTGTAGAAGACGATGACGAATCCCAGCATGACCAGCAGAAGCCACCACGTGAAGAAGCGAAAGCGGAGATTCCGCAGTACCCGCAACTCGTCATGCTCAGAGAGACCCAGGTAGATGATGCTGCCATCGTCGATATGCAGCGCCACCACGCGATACGGAGCATCCGATCCTGCGACGGGCAGATCCTGTGGCTCATCCGGCTTAAAGGGCCGCCTGCGAATCGCATCCAGATATGCCTCACCCCTGCCGGCGCCCACCCACAAGGTCAATGCGCCCTGCGCGTCGGTCTGCAGGAAGAAGACCAAGTCATTCGAATGGCCTTCTGAGCGCAGCCGGTTGGGCACCTCGTTGCTGGCGAGCTCTGCCACTTCGCTGACTACGCGGTCATACAGCGCGTCTTTCGGCGTGTGCTCGGCTACGTCGCCCAGCACCTCGACCTCGCCTGTCAGCCACGCGTCGGTGCGCTGCCGAATATCGCTCGCGACGAAGCGGTGCAGGAACGCAAAGACCACCATGGTGCCGCAGGCAAAGGCCAGCGTGGCCCACAGCGAGATGCGCCACGCGGCTGATCGCATCACCGGATTAGCGGTCTTTGAGGACATATCCCACACCTCGCAGCGTGCGAATCAGCGGCGGCTGCCCCTTGCCATCCACCTTGCCGCGCAAGCGGTAGATGTGCACATCCACCACGTTGGTGTCCGGCTGGATGCGCATGCCCCATACCTTGTCAAGGATCATGGAGCGCGTCACCACGCGCCCCGCGTTGCGGCAGAGATATTCGAGGAGCACAAACTCCTGCGGCGTAAGTTGCAGGGTCTGGCCGCTACGCGTGGCTTCGCGGCGCAGCAGGTCCAGTTCAAGATCCTGCACGTGCAGTCGCGTGGGCTCGCCCGTGGCCGGCGTGTTTCGCTTGAGCAGATTGCGCAGGCGCGCCAGCAGTTCGGCCATGGCAAAAGGCTTGGTGAGGTAGTCGTCTCCCCCCTGCTCCAGCCCTTTTACGCGGTCATCGACTGAGCGGCGCGCCGACAGGATTAAAACCGGTGCGGAGACACCCATCTCGCGCAGGCTCAGAATCAGGCTGATGCCGTCGCGGTCCGGCAGTCCGAGGTCGACGATGAGGATGTCGTGCGCCGACTCCATCGCAAGTTGTTCTGCGTGCCGGGCGTCTCCGGCCACGTCCACTTCATAGCCCGCTTCCTGCAGCGAATTGCGC
Organism: Acidobacteriota bacterium; assembly: GCA_028873155.1. Classification (GTDB taxonomy): domain Bacteria; phylum Acidobacteriota; class Terriglobia; order Terriglobales; family Acidobacteriaceae; genus Telmatobacter. Next base: position 9,863 of record JAGWML010000074.1, on the reverse strand, counting down.
AAAAGTGTTTGAATTTCCAGCTCGTCTTCGACCAGCAGCAATCGCATGAGAGGATATTAGCCGATGCCTCTATATGGTTGTCGATGCACGCGGATGAGGGCTTGAGCGGGATGGCGCGCGGCCGGTTCGCGCAGAGCGAGATGCTGCCTTTCAAGATGAACAAATCTTCATGGAGTTTGGCCGCCGGAACTCATTCCGACGCTGCGATTCGAGCGTCTAAATAGCAGGTGCAAAGGCTCTTGAGGCCGTCACCGCAGTCTTGTCCCTGGTTTCCGACCAGCTTCGTTCACCATGAGAAACAGCGTGCCGGCAGATCCCGGTTTGGAAGAACTGAATTCGACCGTTCTGGCGCGGGATATTTTCGCCGCGATGCCGCTACCTGCCGGTCTCGATCCCGGCTTTGAAGCGGCGCTTCGTCATGTCCTTGAGAATCCAGGCAGCCTGGTTCGTCCCCGCATGGCGCTGGAGATAGCAGCGGCATATGAGTTCGATCCAGTTCGCTCGGCCGACCTGGCGATTGCTCTCGAATATTTCCATACGGCCTCGCTTATTTTTGACGACCTGCCGTGCATGGACGACGCGACGCACCGGCGCAATGCGCCGTGCGTCCATGTCGCGTACGGCGAGCCGGGCGCGATTCTCTCGGCCCTTGCGCTGATCAACCGCGCCTACGCGCTGGCCTGGCGTGCGCTTGCGGCTTGCCCGCCTGCCGCGCAGCCGCGCGTGATGCAGTATCTTGAGCAGCGGCTTGGCATCGATGGCCTGTTGAACGGCCAGAGTCTTGACCTCAACTATGCATCGCTGCCGCACACGCGCGAAACCACGGAGCGCATCGCGCATGGCAAGACGGTCTCGCTTATCCGCCTGACGCTCGTGCTGCCGGCTATGCTTGCTGGTGCGCCGTCGCGCGAGTTGCGACACCTTGAACGCATCGCCGCCTGCTGGGGCCTTGGCTACCAGATCGTCGACGATTTGAAGGACGTGCTGCAGAGTGTTGCAGAGACCGGCAAGTCGGTAGCGCGCGACCTGCTGCTCGACCGCCCGAACACGGCTGCCGCCATTGGCATTCCGGGTGCTGTCGAGCGCCTGCAGCGCCTCATCGCGCTGGGTGATCGCAGCCTGGCGCACCTGCTGCGGTCGCGGCCTTCGCTCTCGTTTCTCGGGCAGCTTCGCGCCAGTTTGCAGAACGAACTGAACCGCATCACCGCGAGCGCCTGCGAGATGACCCTGCGAGCGGAGTCATGATCTTCCTCCGGCTCATCCTTACCAATCTTCAACGTCACCGCATTCGAACCTTCATCAGCATCGCAGGCATCGCGTTCAGCGTGGCCGCCATGCTCACCGTGGTGACGATCCTGCAGGGCGCCATCGGCATGTTCTCGGGCATTCTTTCGAGCGACAGCGAGATTATCGTCTTCGAGCGCAATGTCTCGGATCTCTTTTTCAGCAATGTCCCTGCGGATACCGCGGCGACCATCGCACAGTGGCCCATCGTCGCGCATGCCGACCCGGTCCTCTTCGGCATCGTCTCCAGCGCCGATCACCCGATCATCACGTGCTTCGGCGTGACTTCAGACGATGCGCGCATTCGCAAGGCCACGTGGATTGCAGGCGACCGCGGCGCCTTTGGCGCGCATCGCGATGACATTGTGCTGGGCGCGCGCGCAGCCGATTTTCTCGGCGCCAAGGTCGGCGATACGGTGCCTGTTGGTCACGGCGTCTTCCACGTGATTGGCGTGCTGCGCACCACCAACGGCTTTGAAGACGGCGGTGTTTTCATGCCCCTGGCGTCCGCCAAAGATTTCTTCCATAAAGACGGCTCCTCAGTGCTGACCATCAAGCTGCGATCGCGCACGGATGCGGACGCATTCAAGGCACAGGTCAAGCAGCAATTTCCCAGTCAGATTGCGCTGGAAGATGCGGAGTTCTCACGCTCGTATTCGCAGTTCAAGATTTTGAAAGCCACTGCCTGGGCGGTGGGCGGCTGCGGCCTGCTGCTGGGCGGCCTGGGCGTCGCGAATACGATGATCATGTCGGTCTTTACGCGCATTCGCGAGATCGCCATTCTGCGCGTCAACGGATTTTCTCACGCACAAATTGCGACGATGATCTTCGGTGAATCGGCAGTTGTTGCGTGCATCGGCGCAGTCTCGGGTCTTGCGATTGGAAGCGCCGCGCTCTATGCGCTCAAGCTCATTCCCGCGCTCGACGGCTACGTGGACGTCTCGCTGCGCCCCGCCGTACTTCTCATTGTGCTCGCCCTGGCGCTGGTAACGGGCATTGCGGGCGCGCTCTATCCCGCGCTCTACGCCATGCGGATTCGTGCGGTGGAGGCGCTGCGCTTCGAATGACCACGACCGCTAATCCCGACCTATCGCAAACGCAGATTGTTCTTCGTGCCACGGACGTGTGGAAGAGCTTCGAAGATGGAGCCATCACCGTGTTGCAGGGCGCGAGCCTTGAGGCGCGCCAGGGCCAGACGATCGCGCTCTGCGGTCCCTCCGGCTGCGGCAAGAGCACGCTGCTCCATCTCTTTGGTGGCCTCGACACGCCGGAGCGCGGTCAGGTCTGGGTGAATGGCGTTGAAGTCAATCGCCAGCGCGATCTGCTTCGCCTGCTGCGCCATGAAGTCGGCTTCGTCTTTCAACTGCACAACCTCATCCCTGATCTCACACTTGCGGAGAACTGCCTGATTCCCGCTGTGGCCGCAGGGACCGAACGCCGCGCCGCGCGTGAGCGGCTGGAGCATCTTGCGGATCGCACGGGGCTGAGTCATCGGCTCGGCCAGCGTATCCAGAAGCTTTCCGGCGGAGAGCGTCAACGCACGGCTCTCTGTCGCGCGTTGATGAACCGGCCCAGGATTCTGCTTGCCGATGAGCCAACCGGATCTCTGGATGAAAAGACCAGCGCCGCTGTCTTCGATCTGCTGCTCGATCTGGCCGCCACCGAAGGCGTAACCTTGCTGATGGCGACGCACGATCTCGCATTGGCCGCGCGCTGCGATCGCCTGCTGGAAATGCACGATGGAACGATCCATGAGCCCTCAACGCGCTGACCGTACGGCTGATGAGAATATGCTGAGTGCGCTGCCCGCGCCGCCGCGGGCCGTGGTGTTTGCCGCATGGCACGGACTCTTCTGGCTTGTCTTTGCGAACGCTATCGGCGTGATGCTTGCTGTGCTGCTCCTGCTGCCGGGCCTCAATCCCTGGCTGGGTGAGTGGACCTACGGCCGCTGGATGATGGTCCACATGAACGCGATGCTCTATGGCTGGAGCAGCCTGCCGATGCTCGGCTTTCTTTTCCGCGTCTATCGTGCCGACCAGCGCGCAACCGCCGCATGGTGCAGGCCGGTGCTCTGGGCATGGTCGGGTGCGCTTGCTCTCGGCGCATTCACGTGGCTCAACGGCAACTCGAGCGGCAAGCTCTTTCTGGACTGGTCCGGTCCCGCGCGTGTCGCCTTTCCGCTTGCAGCTCTTGCCCTGTGGCTGCTGCTGACGATTGCATTCTTCTGGAACCGGCAGAGTGATGGCGAGAATGGCCAGCTTGCCAAGGTTGCAAAGTTTTTCGGCCTGATCGTTCTGCTCGCCGTGCCCGTTGCGCTCTATATCGCATCGAGCCCGTCTATCTATCCCGCAATCAATCCGGACGCAGGCGGGCCGACAGGAACGAGCCAGCTTGAATCATCGCTGGCTGTGGTGCTCATCCTGCTGCTGGTTCCGTATGGCGTTGCGCGGCGCAGGAAGGAGCGCGTTGCCCCGGTCCGCGTCGCGTGGATTCTGTTCGTTGCGGAGAGCCTGCTGTGCGCCTCTCTGAGCCGCGCTGACATCTCCCACCGGATTCCGTCGCAGTTCATGAGCCTGGGCGCCATGGTGCTTTGGCTGCCGCTTGCGCCTGCATACTACCAAGCCTTCCAGTGGCACCCGAACACGCGCGGCTGGCGGCGCGCCATGCTTGTGTGGTGGGGCATGCTGGTCGTCTCCGGGTGGATCTACTTCCTCCCCGGCGTGCTCGATCACTTCAAGTTCACCGACGGACTTGTCGGTCATTCGTTCACGGCAATGGCGGGCTTTCTGTCGGCGCTGATCATCCTCGTCCTGGTGCAACTGCTCGGCGAGGACGGATGGATCTTCACCCGCCGCTGGTCCTTCCATGTATGGAACTGGGGCGTGCTCGGGTACATCGTCGTCATCACGATCGCGGGTTGGCTTGAGGGTTCCAATCCAGCCTTTACGATTGTTCTTACGCCGACGCGCAATCTTCTTTACATCCTGCGCCTCCTCACCGGCATCCTGATGCTGGTGGCATCCGCGGAGTGGCTCCGCGCTGCCTTTGTGCTCACCGCCGGGCTCGCCTCCGCACCGGCAACCAACATCCAGGAGAATGCCGCATGAAGTCTTCCATTCTGTTTGCCTATCACCTGCTCGCCGGATTTTCTGATTTCGCGACGGGCGCGCTGCTCCTGATCGCCCCCGTCTTCACCCTTGCGCTCATGCGCCTGTCTGTTCCGACGGACTCGCTGCCGTTTCTCTCCTTTATCGGCGCATTCGTCATGGCCGTTGGGTTGTCTTATCTGTATGCAGCGATGCTGCTGCGGCGTGGTGGCTGCTCGTCGCGGATTGAGGCGATCTGGGTTGTCACGGCACTGCTCCGCGGGTCGGTGGCATCTTACGTGACCTTTGCCGTACTCGCCGGCGCACTCGTTCGGGGATGGATTGTGATTGCGGCCTTCGACGCAGCGTGCGTTGCGATCCAGGCTGTGGGTTTGCGTCGAGGGTGGCTGACGCATGTCTAGCGGACCCGCGCGGAGCGCAGCCGGCCGCGGCGCGGCGCTGGTCGCCATCACCTACGTCTATTTCCTCATCTTTGCGCAGTTTGCGTTTCTCGACCGTCTCGCTCAGCTCGACATCGGAGGTGCGGCGCTCAAGGGCATCATGGGTTCGATGGCACTGGGCGGCATCGCTCTCAGCCTGCTGACCCCGCGCCTGCGCCGCTGGCCCTCGCCGCAGCTTCGCCTTCGCGCCGGGTTTCTACTCTGTGCATTTGCCGCGCTGCTGTCGCTTGCGCCGCTCAGCCTTTCTGCAGTCGCTGCGGTTGCCTTGCTCATCGGCGCGGGCCTGGGTCTGCTCACCGTCACCCTCGTCACGCACCTGGCCGTATGGTGCAACCCGCGCCAACCGCTGCTCACGGTTGGCCTCGGAACAGGCGTCGGCTACTTTCTCTGCAATGTTCCATGGTTCTTTGCGGCATCGCCGCAGGTGCATGCGATTGCCGCGGCGCTGCTGTGCCTGTTCGGCGTGATCCTTGCGCCAAGCGACTCCGTTCGCGCAGACAGTGCAAGCCTGCATCCGCCTGTCCGGGTTGCGCTCCCTTTCGCGCTTGTCGTTGCCGGCTTTGCCGCGCTGGTCTGGCTGGACTCGGCTGCCTTCTACATCATCCAACACACGCCTGCGCTCAAGGCCGGCACGTGGCAGGGCACAGCGCACCTGTGGACCAACGCCGTCCTGCATCTGATCGCTGCGCTGGTGAGCGCGATGCTTCTGCGCCGCAGTGGACTCCTCGCCGTCCTCGCGGCGGCCTTCGTCGCACTTGCCGCAGCCTGCTGGCTGCTGCTCGATCCCGCACGCGCGCTGCCTGCTTCATTGCTCTACCCTGTCGGCGTCTCGCTGTATTCGGTGGCTCTTGTCGCCTTTCCGTCGCTTCTTTCTCAGGCAACATCACAGGAGCAGCGCGCTCGCCAGGCTGGGTGGCTCTACGCAATGGCCGGGTGGATTGCCTCGGCTCTCGGCATCGGCATGGGCCAGAACCTCGGCCATGTGCCGCCGCTCTTCCTCGCTGCCGCAGGCCTTGTGGTGCTGCCGCCTGCGCTGTTGGTCCTCGCCCGACGCCGCTCGCGCGAGTTGATCCTGGCGGGCGGCATCCTTGCCGTCGCATTCGCTGTTGCGCATATGCAGACGGACGCGACGCATCCCGCGCTTTCGCCCATCGAGCGCGGCCGCCAGGTCTACATCTCCGAGGGCTGCATTCACTGTCACTCGCAGTATGTCCGTCCGGGCACGGCCGATGTGCTGATGTGGGGCCCGATCGCGAGCCTCGACGCGGTCCACGCGCAGCAGCCGCCGCTGATCGGCAACCGGCGCCAGGGACCTGATCTCGCGCAGGTCGGTGGCCGCCGCTCTCCGCTCTGGCTCGAGATGCACTTCTTCGATCCTCGCGCGGTGAGCGGGTCGTCGATCATGCCATCGTATGCGTTTCTGTTTCGCGACGAACGCGGCGAGGATCTCGTGGCGTATCTCGCGAGCCTGCGCGGTCCAGGGACACTGCAGCACGTCGCCGATGAAGGGCAATGGGCGCCCTCGCTCGCGGCCGTGCACGGCGCCACCGCCGAAGAGGGTCACGCTCTGTACGCGCGCTTCTGCGCGACGTGCCACGATGCCGACGGCGCCACGCTGCTCCGCTGGCGGACGAGCTTCCATCGCCCGCCGAACAGCCTCGCCGCCGGACCTTTCTTTTATCTGCCGCCTGCGTCTATGCCCCAGGAGCGCTTTGCGCGCCTGGCGCAAATCACCCGCTTCGGTCTGCCCGGCACGGAGATGGCTGGCCACGAATACCTCAGCGATACTCAGGTTGCCTCAATCACTCTGTGGCTGATGGAGAACATTGCGCAGCCATCCAAGAACCCTTAGCATTCCAGTTCATACAGGAGACCCTTCATGAAGTTCTTCGCACGCACGATCGTTGCCACGCTTCCTCTTGCATTTCTTCCCGCGGCTTTCGCGCAGCATCAAACCTTTACTGTCTCGCCCAATGACAGCCAGGTGACGTTCTTTCTTGGGGGATCGGACCACGGCACGCATGGAGGTTTTCATGTTGAGAGCGGACTGGTGGACTTCGACCGGACTCTGACGAAGATCTCTGGCTCGGTCGTGGTCTCCGCAGCCAGCGGCGACACGGGGAACAAGAGCCGCGACCACAAGATGACCACTGAAGTGCTCGATGCCGCGCAGTTTGCCGAGATTACCTTTGCGCCGCAGAGCTATCAGGGCGCTATTCTTGCTTCCGGCGATTCCACGATTCAGGTCACTGGCGTCTTTACGCTGCACGGCACGCCGCACACCATCACCGTGCCGATGCAGATCCACATCGACGGCGCCAGCTGCACCGCCAAGACGCACTTCACCGTGCCCTATGTGAAGTGGGGCCTCAAGGATCCCAGCATCTTCATCCTGAAAGTCGCCAAAGAAGTGGACGTAGACATCACGCTGGCGGGGCACCTGAATCCCCTCTCGTAGATCTCGTCAGGCCGCGCAAAGGGATTGATGCGACAACAGAAAGGCGGCTCCTCATTCTGCAGGAGCCGCTTCCATTCCAAAGAGTCAATGCAGGGCTGAGGCGGGGAGGATCACTCCGCTGGTTTCCAGCTCGCGTCGGGGTTATACGCACTGATTGATTTCACCAGTTCCGCGGTTTTCGGGCCGAGATCTTTCTGGTAGACCACGCCGTCCGCGCCCACCATGAAGGTCATCACGCCGGACGAGCGATACTCGGCCGGATAGGCCAGGAATCCAAACCCGCCTGTCATGCGTCCGTTGACGACGTAGCTCTTTGCGCCGCCTTTTGCGTTCGGGCCCTGCGCGCGCAGCACGCGATAGAAGTAACCGTGGAAGGGCTCGGGCTTCTGCGTCACGTCCTGGTCGTAGCCCTCGGCCTCTGCTTTGGCGATGAACGGTCCGAGCGGGCTCTCGACCTTGCCGGTCCCGGCTGGCCAGTAGAGTCCATTCTCTCTGCCCGCGCTACTCAGGATCCGCTGCGCGTAGGCGCCCGCCGGTTCGTTGCCGTGCGCCGCGCCGAAGTATTCCTTCTCCGCCGCCGCCATCTCGCCGCATACTTCGATCACGGTCAGCTCATTGCGGCCCACGCGCCGGTCCAGAATCTCTTCGCGCCCCGCCTTCGTGTCAAAGAACCACGTCAGCCCAGCGCGCGCCAGGGGAATCGGATATGGCCAGTTCTCCGCGCCGACGTAAAGCCGCGTAAAGCCATCCGGTTCCGTCTGCAAACGGTGCATCTCCGCATACTTCTTCACGAACTGATCGACGCTTCTGCGGTCTTCCTCGGCATCGCCAGACCACACAACGTCCTTCGCGCCTGGTCCCAGAATGCGGAGCAGCGCAGTTTTGTCATTGGCTTTCAGCGTATCTTCCAGCGCCTGCACCGCGCGACTCGGCGAAGCAAACAGCTCCTGCCCCTTTTCCGGCTTGTCCATCGGCATGGCCGCTTCGCTGGTCCCAGCCGGGGCATTTGTCGAGGCTGCCGCCGATGCGCTCTTCTTTGCGGCTCCTGCTGAGGGCGTCTGAGCGGCCAGCGCGGAGATGGCCGCCAGCATCAGCAGTGCAAAAGCAAGCTGTGGAATGGGCGCCTTGTGGCGTTTTGCATGACTCTTTGCAACGGTCATTTATCTCTCCCTCTCTGCTCTGGTTCTTTACTCAGCGCCGTCCGCCGCCACCACCGCCGCGCATGCCGCCGCCACCGAATCCGCCACCGCCACGCATACCGCCACCGCCGAATCCGCCACCGCCAAAGCCGCCGGCCCGCGCGCCGCCTCCGAACCCGCCGTGCATGCTGGAGAAGCCTCGATTCGAGAAGGTGCTGACGGTGCCGCCGTGGTTAAAGCCACCAAAGCCTCCGAAGCCGTTGCTGCGCACGCTCGGCGCATTGCCGCCAAAGCCGCGCAGATTCCGATTGCCGCCGTTGAAGGTCTGCACCCGTCCGCCGCTGAATACGCCTGGCCGGTCGACACCGAGGGAACGCCCTCCGGCGTTTATTCCCTGCCCGCGGTTGCCTCCGTTGAAGGTCTGCACATGTCCGCCGCCGACAAAACCGTGCTGTGTGCCGGGCCCGCCGCCGATGCCACTGTAGTTGCCGCGGCCGAATGCGCGATGGTCATAAAATGCGTGGCTGTGGCCGAAGTAGCGGGCGTGGTCAAACATCAACCCGCCGCCGCCCGGTCCCCAGCCGCAGCCCCAGTGACGCCAGCCCCATCCGTAGCCCCCGAATGGGCCGATGCCGAAGCCCATGCCGAAGGAGAGATAGGGCGTCCCTACCGTCCACCATGGCATAAACCCCGGCCACATGCCGACCGGATACCCATAGATCATCTCCGGGTCGTACACCGGGACATAGACGACTTCGGGATTGGATGGCTCAATCTCGATCTGTCCGCCGCTGTCGTCCACCGTTTGCTGCGGACTGCTGTTGAGGTTGCCGGCCTGCTGCGCCTGCTGGCGCATGTACTGGATCGCGTTCATCACATCGGCCTGCTGGTTGTACTCCACATCACCCAGCTCCGAGGTCCACGAGAGGTTCTGGCTCATGTCCGCCAGCACGGACGGGAACTGCGTGAGCGCCTTTACGCTGGGGTCCCAGTCCTGCTGGTCCACCGCCGCGCCCAGGTCTGCTCCCTGCATGCCGGGGTTCTGCTGCATGAACCGTTCCGCTTCCACAATCTGCGTCGGATACATGGACGCCGCGAGAATCTGCGCCACCAGCGCGTCGGGGTAGAGCGCGATCGGCGCTACGAGTTGCTGCAACTGGTCCGGCGGCAGCGGCGCCTGCGGCGGCGGCCCTTCCGTCGGTGACTGGCCGTAGCCGTACTGGGGATTCTGCGGCGGCGGTCCCTGTTCCTGCGCAGCGGCGCGATGGGCGGCGCTGATGAAGAGGAGCGCGGCCAAGACGGCCGTGACTGCTTCCATGGTGGACTTCTGTGCGAACGGGTTCTTCATTGCGAGCCCTGCCTTTACGTGTCTCCCTGCCGCCCTGAAAAGAACCGCCCCGCGCCGGCATCTGTGCCTGCATTCGGGGCGGAAGAA
>JAGWML010000073.1 GCA_028873155.1 Acidobacteriota bacterium | reverse complement strand
CGGAGTCAAACGGATCATCGCCAAAGTAGCCCGATCCGACCGCCGCGCTCCACGAGTACCACGTATTGTTCAGAACGTGGTTGCCGGTGATCTGCATGCTGTCGGAATAGATCCGCGCATTCTCTGCCTGGTTGTAGTAGCGCGGCGGCGTGGCGCAGGGCGCAGCGGTTGCTCCCGTCGTCGGGTCGGTGTTCGCGCAGCCCGTGTTGCCCGGATTGATCAGCAGGACCCCAGGCGTGTTGTCGAATAGGGTGTAAACGGACTTGTCTCCGCTGTCGCGCGTGTAGGCGTAGAGATAGCGCAAGAAGATTGTCGAGCCGGGCTTGATGCGGTAGTCAAGGCTGCCGCCCAATCCCCAGCGGGGGCGGTGGAACATGTACGTGCGAATATCCTGCGAGTCATCCCAGACAACGCTCTGGCCGCTGGAAAGTGTGGCGATGTCGGGCGTCGGCTCCACGTCGTTGATGCCCGTGCCATCGAAGTCGTACTCGCTGCCGATTACGAAGCCGAGCTTCTTGGTGGCCCCGAAGCGCCTGCCCCACGTGCCGTACACCTGCGCGTTCGGACGGCCGTTCTCAATGGGCGTATAGCCGCCAATTGCGGTGATCTGGTAGGTCGGAGTGTCGCTCGCCGTCTTGGTGACAAGATTGATCGAGCCGCCGATTCCGTCCCCGTCCATGTTGGCTTCGAGAGTCTTGCTTACGGTGACCGAATCCACAATGCCAGTCGGAACAGAGAAGAAATCAAACTCGCGGATGCCCGGATCCTGCGAGGGCATGTTGAAGCCGTCGACGGTGGTGTTGTTCAGGCGGGCCTCGGTGCCGCGCACCTCCACAAAGTTGTCCTGGCCCTCGTTGCGCGTCAGGGCAACGCTGGCCATACGCCCGACTGCGTCGCCCAGGTTGCGGTCCGGCAGACTGGTGATGGTCTCAGTCGGCATCACCTGGATCAGGTTGTCCGCTGCCCGCTCTTCATTCACCGCTTCCACTTCAGCCGAGGCGCTCCCCGCCGTCACCAGCACGCTCTGCTTCTGCGATGCAACCTGAAGCTGCAGACTCACGGCCGTCGACATCCCCGAAGTCACGGTGACTGACTCCGTCAGCTTCTCAAACCCGATGTAGCTCACCGAAAGCGTATAACTGCCCGGCTGCAGTCCGCTGAAATAGAAGCGCCCCTGTTCATCGGTGGAAACAATCCGGTTTCTCTCCGGAATGGATACTTGCGCCCCGCGCAGAACCGCTCCGGCAGAATCCGTCAGCGTTCCTGAAATGGATCCTGCCTGATCTTGTGCTCTGGCCGTATGGATAAGCACGAAACAAAGCAGGAGTGCGGTTAGATGAATGACCCAATTGCGATACAGCGGCAGACGTCCCGTCATGGCTTCTCCCAGTTTTTCAACGTTGCGATTGCGGAATGAGTCCGCGTCATATGGACACGAGAACCGAGCATGGCGGAAACGCCGGATTCCAGGACCTGCAAGGTGCGCGGCGGGGCACCGAATGGTCGGAGGTGGAGCGATCTACCGTGCGCGGCAACGTGTCGCAGGCAGCATGAATGGATACTTTTCTGCCTTCAATCTAGGGCAGGATTCTTGTAAAGACGATGAACGCATGACGACGGCAGTGTGAATTCTCCATGGCAGACGGGGAGACGCTGCGGGAATCGTAGATCCCGCCGCATCCCGATACCTCGCGCCAGGCGGTGCAACCATCGTTCACTGGCGCGTGCCGCCCGTTCGGTTTACAGTTCTTGCGATGCGCCGTTCGGGCCTGTTGCGTTGCTCTGTTGCTCTCGGCTGTCTCGCGCTCGCCGCGGTGGTGCCGGCGCAGACCCCGCCATCGCCTGCCGCCCGCCTCTCGCTCCAGGTCACCGTGACGGACGCAAACGGCGCGCTCGTCTCCGGCCTCAACCCGCAGGACTTCACGATCCTCGACAACGGTCAGCCCCAGCGGCTCGTCTCCTACGCCGCCTATGACGCAGCCAACAAGCCCGAAACCCCGGTGCAGATCCTGCTGCTCCTCGACGCCCTCAACCTTGACGCCATCGAACTCGGCCGCGTCCGGCGGGCAGCCGAGCGCTACCTGCGCCAGAATGAGGGCCAGCTCGCGCATCCCACGTCGCTTGTGATCCTCAACGACCGGGGAACCGTCGTGCCTTCCGCGCCCACCACCGACGGCAACGCCCTTGCCCCCCTTGTGGATCAGGCGCGCTCCGCTCTGAATCTGGCGCCGCTTGACCGCTATCTGCGCTCCCTCGCCGCGCTCTCCAACCTTGCTCAGCAGGAGAAGCATCTGCCGGGGCGCAAGCTGCTCATCTGGCTTGGCCCCGGCTGGATTGCATTTCCTCCTGCATTGGGAGACTCCGTCAACGTCTCTCCGTTCAGCCAGACGTCGGAGTTCAACGACATCGCGACGCTGCTCAATGGCCTCAGAGAGGCGCAGATCACACTCTACGGCGGTTTCCTCTTCGCTCCTGCCTTTCGCAGCGACCGCACGCAGCCCGCGCAATCGCCCGGCCAGGTGAACAGTGCGGACCTGCGTTTATCGACCCTTGCCTTCGAGTCCGGCGGGCGCACCGTGCTCGGCGTCTCCAATCGCACCATCAAAACAGAAGATCAGATCGACGACTACCTCAAGGACGCAGACGTCTTCTACTCCCTTGCCTTTGTCGCGCACCCCTCCAGCCCCCGCCTGCCCTTTCACAGTCTTCAGGTGCGCATCGACAAGCCCGGACTCACCGCGCACACCAGCATTGCGTATTACGATGTGCCGCATGTCGCCCCCGCAGCGCCCGGGTCGCGCCCCCTTGCACCTGCTGCCGGAGCGCTACCCGCTGGCGACACGCCCAGGCCTCCGCCGCTCGAGGCCGTCACCGTCGCCGCGCTTGAAAGCCGCATGCGCGGCGCGCACCACAAGGCTGACAACCGCGTCGCCGTTGATCTTTCCTCGCTCGTGCTCACCCAACGCCTCGGCAGCGCGCTCTTCACTTCTCTGCAGAGCAGCATGCCCGGTCCTGAATCCCGCCAGGCGCTCGTCGCCCTTGCCGATCGTGCAGTATTTCTTGACCTGCCCCCCGCGGAGACTCCGTCCGCCGAGGCGCCATCCCCCGACGAACAACAACGCATCTGGTCACTCGTCGTCGAGTACGTTCTGCACAAGGTCACCCGGCTGCCCAACTTCTTCGCGACACAAACCAATACCGAATACAAATCTCAACTCGTCCAAACCAGCTTCCTCGGCATCAAGCACACAGAAGGACCGATATGGTTTGCCTTCGCAACCAGTGCGTCAACCATCTACTTCCGCGACGGCAAGGAAGTTCTGCATCCTGAAAGCACGGCAGATCAAGCCGCGATCAAGAAGAACGGCAGCATTCAAGCCTCCGGCACTTTTGGTCCGGTCCTCTCAACCGTGGTGGGAGACGCGGCGCGCAACAACGTGTTCTGGAGTCACTGGGAGTCCGGCCCCGCGGGCCGCGTAGCAGTCTTCCGCTTTGTCGTGCCCAAAGAGCAATCGCACTATCACGTGGACTTCAAAAGCCTCACCGACAAACGGGAGATCAGCGTCTTCAGTCAGTCCACGGCCTATCACGGCACCATCGCAGTGGACCCCTTGAAAGGCACCATCCTGCGCATCGCGCTTCAGGCCGACATCGATCCCGGTTTACCCATTCAGCAATCTGACCTCATGGTCGAGTACGGCACCGTCCAGATCGGAGAACGTCCGTATACCTGCCCGCTGAAGGCCGTCGCAATCTCCACCGGCCGCAGTGTGACCGACGATCCGCTCAGTCTCACGCTAACCTACGGGCCCACCGAGCAGATCGTCGACGACATCGCTTTCACGCGCTACCACGTCTTCCGCTCCGATGCGACGATCCTCTTTTAGCGCTCCCCCATCGCATCCTTCGCATACCGCCGCATCATGTACTCCGGCACAATCCCGCTCACCGTGTGCGCCACATGCGCTGACGGCGTGAGATAAAAACTCGTCGGCAGCATCGCCGGGTTGCCAAAGGCCCGGTCCAGCTCCGGCGAGTCTTCAGCCAGCAGATACGTCACGCCCTTCTGCTGCATCATCGCCGCGGCGCGCGCATACTCCCCCGCATCCGCCACCACGCCCACCACCACCAGCCGTCCGCCGTTCTCCGCCTGCAATTTCTGCAGCCACGGAATCTCCAGCCGGCACGGCGCGCACCACGGCGCCCAATAGTTCACCACCATCGCCTTGCCCTTGTACGCCTCCGGCGCAATCGGCTTACCATCCAGCCCCGTCAGCGTAAACGCCTTCGCATTCGCCGCCGTCGGCGCCTCAACCCGCGCCGGCACAAACCGGTACCAGAGCATCGCCGCCAGCCACAATGCCATCCCGCCTTCAATCGTCCAACGCAGCCACGGCCTCTTCGTCATCCCGCACCTGTCCTCACATCATTAGATACACGCAGCTCAGCCTGCGTTACGTCTGCCCGCACCGCCCCGCCTTCTATACTGAAGATTCCATGTCGTATCAGGCAGCCATCGACCTGCTCCACTCCATGACCCCGGAGCTGCACACCCAGCCCGGCCATGCCCGGCGCAAGTTCTCGCTCAACGAGATCGCCACGCTCCTTGCCGCGCTCGACAATCCCCAGCGCCGCTTCCCCTCCGTCCTCATCGCCGGCACCAACGGCAAAGGCTCCACCGCTGCCACGCTCGCCGCCATTCTCCGCGAATCCGGCCTGCGCACCGGCCTCTATACTTCGCCGCATCTCGAGCGCCCCAACGAGCGCATCCGCATCGACGGTCCGCGCATCTCGGGTCCAGACATCTCCGACGCCGATTTCGCGCGCCTCTTCTTCCACGTGCACGACACCGCGCTCGCTCTCGTCGCCGACGGCCGCCTGCCGCAGCACCACAGCTTTTTTGAAACTCTCACCGCGCTCGCCTTTCTCTACTTCGCCGAGCAGGCAGTCGACTTCGCCGTCCTCGAGGTCGGCATGGGCGGCCGCCTCGACGCCACCAACATTGTCGATCCCGCACTCTCCATCATCACCGACATCTCGCTCGACCACACCGAGTGGCTCGGCTCCACCATCGCCGCCATCGCGCATGAGAAGGCCGGCATCCTCCGCCCCAACGGCACGCTCATAACCCTGCCGCAGCACCCCGAGGCCAACCAGGCCATCGGCGAAGTCGCCCTGCAGCTGGGCGTCCGCGGCGTCAGCGCCACGCCCTACATGCCCGCGCACACAGCCGACTCTGCCTCACTCTATGCCCTCGACGTCCTCGGCGCGTGCATCACCATCGACTCGCCGCTCCACGGTGCGCATCAGCATCGCAACGTCGCTCTCGCCATCGCCGCCGCCGTCGACCTCGCCACGCACCACGCTCTCCCCATCACGCCCGCCGCCATCGAGCGGGGCATCCATGCAACGCGCTGGCCCGGCCGACTCGAGCTCATCCCAACACTCTCATCCGAAACCTCAGCCCCCATGCAGTGGGTGCTCGATGTCGCGCACAATCCCGCCGGCGCATGGGCCCTTCGCGCCAGCCTGCGCACGCTGATCGAGTCCGCGCCTGCGCGCACGCTCGTCTTCAGTTGCCTGCGCGACAAGCCCGTCACTGAGCTCGCGCAGATCCTCTTCCCGCTCTTCGATCGCGTCGTCTTCGCGCCCATTCACAGCCCGCGCGCCACGCCCATCGCCGATCTCCTCGCCGCCGCGCACTCCACCGGCACGCCCGCCGTCGCAGCAGACTCCGTCGCTCACGCGCTCGAACAGGCCCGCGCCGCCACCGCGCCCGGCGGCCTCATCGTCGTCTCCGGTTCCGTCTATCTCGTCGGCGAGGCGCGCTCCCTGCTGCTCGCGCCACTGCCCGCCCCCACACACATCGGAGCCGCGCGCACATGAGCCGCCCGCACCCCATGCCGCGTCTCGCCCGCTGGCGCAGCAACGTCCTGCAGGCTCCGCCGTTCTTCCTCGCCACCGGCATCTTCGGCAGCCTCTCGCTCGCCGCCTCGCTCTTCGATCGCCACGGTCACCTGCAATACCGCATCGCCCGCCTCTGGGCCCGCGCCTGCATCTTCGCCTCCGGCTCTCGCCTCCGCATCCTCGGCGAAGAGAATCTCCGCAGGTATCCCGTCGCCGTCTATGCCGCCAACCACACCTCCTACATGGACACGCCCGTCGTCTTTGCCGCGATGCCCTTCCAGTTCCGCATCCTCGCCAAAATGGAGCTATGGTCGCTCCCCTTCATCGGCTGGCATCTCAACCGCTCCGGCCAGATCCCCATCAACACCGACAATCCCCGCGCCACGCTCTCCAGCCTCGCCGCTGCCGCCAAAGCCGTCCGCAACGGCATGCCGCTCTTCGTCTTTCCTGAGGGCGGCCGCACCACCGACGGCGCGCTCCAGCCCTTCATGAACGGCGCAGCCTATCTCGCCATTCGCGCGCAGGTCCCGCTCGTGCCCATCGCCCTCCATGGCGTCTACGATCTCATGCCCATTCACACCCACCACTTCCATCCCGGCACGCTCACCCTCATCGCCGGCGAGCCCATCCCCACCGCCGGCCTCACCACCCGCGACGCCGACCAGCTCACCGCGCAGCTCCGTGACGCCATCCAGCAACTCCTCGCCCAGGTCGATCCCGCATCCGCGCTCCAATCCCAGACGTCCTAGCAGCCCATCGCGCCAGTCAGGCTTTGAAAGGGCACGGCTTCAGCCATGCCGAAACGCCGATACGATCACCGGGGCTTCAGCCCCTGAGGGATGTTTATTCCTTCGCGTGCGCCTCAAGCTGCAACGCCAGAACTCTTCATCGCGCGACGTACGCGACACCTTCCCCGCAGGGACCGCGCTTCCAATTTCAATGGCCTCGGGCCGAAAACCTTGCTACGATGAAGCTCCCCTGGAGGTCTGCGTGCGCGCGCAACGAACGATGCCGCCTGTCTGGCTCGTTGGTCTTTCCAACCTCACGCTCGGCCTGACGAACGGCATCGTCTTCTTCGTCATGCCGCAGTTGCTCGCAGCGCGCCACGTCTCTGAGGCCACCATCGCGTCTGTCACCGCCGCCGCCATGTCCGCCAACTTCTGGGCCGTCATCTTCGCTCCCATCCTCGACGTCCGCTTCAGCCGCCGCTGGTACGCCACCACCTTCGCAGCTCTTGCCGCCCTCTTCGTCGTCATCGCCGTCACCAACCTTCAGCGCGTCGCGCTGCTCAGCGTGGCCCTGGTGCTGATAGTGTGCGCGGCTGGGCTCTCTGCCGCCGCGCTCGGCGGCTGGCTCTCCGCGGTCTGCCCGCATGACCAGAAGAACAAGCTCAGCGCGTGGCTCAACGTTGCCCTCATCGGCGGAACGGGCCTCGGCGCCGCCGCGGGCGGAGAACTCGTGCTCCATCTCCCCGTTTCGTTTGCCGCTGCGCTTCTCGGTGCGTGTGTCCTCTTGCCCACCTGCATCTTCCTCTTCATTCCCGCGCCCGGACCGGACCGCCGCCTCGCCGGCGAAAGCTTTGCTCAGTTCAATCGCGAAATCCTGTCCATGCTCCGCAGGCGCAATATCCTCATCGTCCTGTTGCTCTTCCTCTCTCCCTGCAGCACCTTCGCCCTCACCAGCCTCCTCGGCGCCTTCGGCGCAGACTTCCACGCCTCAGCCGGTGCCGTCAGCATGGCCGGCGGCGCAGGCGCATTCATCTCCGGCATCCTCGGCAGCCTGTTCTTTCCCTTCATCGCGCGCCGCGCACCGCTGCGATTCCTTTATCTCGGCAACGGCGTCCTCGGTGCCCTCTTCACTTTGCTCCTCATCGAATTTCCCCGCGCCCCGTGGACCTTCACCCTCGCACTGCTCGGCCTCTACCTCTTTCAGGCGCTCGCCTTTTCCATCCAGATCGGAATTGTCTTCGAGGCCATCGGTCCAAATAACCCGCTCGCCTCCACCACCTTCGCCTTTCTCACCGCCGCCACCAACGTCCCCGTCACTTACATGATGGTCATCGACGGGCGCGGCTACACCTTTGCCGGGATTACGGGCAGCTTCGCCACCGACGCCCTCATCAGCATCGCCACCTGTGCTGCGCTCGGTCTCCTCTTTGTCCGCCTCGGCGTCGGCGCATTCGCGCCGGCCACCCCTGCCATCGAGACCGCTGACTAACTGAATATCTGGGTCGCTGCAGAAGGCTCCTTCCATCCTGCACACAAGCAAAGGGCCGGCCACCCCTTCGGATAGCCGGCCCCAACTGCTTTCCCGTCGTCGCTGCGTCTACGGCAGGTTGTTGTAGTAGACCGCACTGCTCAGCGCACCACCAGTGCCCGTCGTTCCCGTCAGCGCCTGCCCGCCGATGATCAGGAAGCGTGGCGCATTCGTGATGCTCACCAGCGGGCTGGTGAATCCCGCGGCATTGTAGACGTTGGCGCCCGCATCCTGCGTTCCGGTCAGGCCGGTCCACGAGTTAAGCGCAAGGTTGCCCGTGTTATTCGCGTTGATCGTGGACGTCTCCATCTCGCCCGAGCCCACGCTGCCCTGGTACACGCCTTCCGCGGAGATCACCTGCCCATACGCGGCAAAGAGAACTCCCTTGGCACGGTCGTGAATCGTCGAGTTTCCGTTTTCCGTCCAGGTCCCTACCACACCACGAATCGCGCTGGCATAGTAGACCTTGGTGTCACCCACCCCCTGATCGTTCGGCGGGATGCTGGAGTTCGTGTCGCCGTCGATGTAGTAGATAATTCCACCAAAGACGAACATCTTTCCAAATGCACGCGCCGTCGGTAGAGTGTTGCCCGCCGTCGTCCACGCTCCAAGCGTTCCGTCCGTGTTAACAGCCGCCGAGTAGACCGCGGTGACAGGCACTCCATTCGTATTCAGACCTCCTGCCACATACAGGTAGCCATTGTGCACTGTAGCCGCCAGGCCCATCAGAGGCTGCGGAAGTGCCGCGAGCGTGGTCCAGGTACTCACGGTCCCCGCAACAGAGTCCACGCTCGCCACATACACCGCGGTGCTTCCCGCCGTGTCCGTGGCATTCACCTGTCCGCCCAGTACGTAGACATAGCGCTTGCCCGCCGCCACCAGCGAGTTCGTGTCGTCCGCTTCTGCCATCGCATGGTGCGCCAGCGTGGTCGGCAGCACAGCTGTCGTGATGAGCGACCACGCCGTGTTGGTCAGGCTGCCGACAGTGCCATCCTGATTCAAATTGTCTGACCAGACCGTGTTGGTATTCGCGGTCCCGTCAAATCCGCCTGTCACCACCGCAAAGGCGCTCGTCGATGTGCTTCCCGGCACGGCCGCCGCGCGCAGCCCCGTCATCGGCCTCGGCAGCGGCGTCGTCTTCTGCCAGCCCATCGCGCTCGGGTTGAACGTCAGCGTCGGCACCAGGTTCACCGCAACCGCGTTGCTCGTCCCGCCGCTCGTCGTCACCGTCACGTTCACCGTTCCCGGCGTTGTAAAGTTCGTCGTCCCATTGCCGGTCGGCACCGCCGCCACCACGCCCGTGTCTGACCACACCGACGCAGCCGGAGTCACATCCACTGAGAGATTGCCCTGCGTGAACGTCACCTTACCCGGAGCAGACTGGAAGCCGCTGCCGTTGATCTCGATTGGCAGACTCACCGGGCTCGTCGGCGTCGTCGAACTGTTGACGTTCTGAATTTGTGGAGTTGGCGTCGTTGTGGTCGTTGTGTTGCTGCTTGAACCGCCACCCCCGCCACCGCATCCTGCCAGCGCCCACGTCCCAGTCGCCAATGCGACCGAGCAAATGGTCATGAGCGATTTCTGTTGCCATATGTGCTGCATCATTCTCCCTGCCCTCTTTTCTGTTCTATTTTTTCTTGCGTCCATCGCCACTTCCGCCAAGCCTTGTCGCAGATCCTCCCTGAGGCTGCACGTTCCGGCAGATTGCCGATGAAGCCTTTCCCTCTCTTCCGTTCAACACAACTGGGGAAGACTTTCTTGATTAGAAGGCCCCTTTTGGTTAAACATCCACGTGACGAAGGTAAGGGGTAGTTACGAAGGTACGAGGGAACTTAAAGCCCGCAGCCTTGCGCCGCGTCACTCCGCCGATCCCCCAGCCATCCCCAGCCTCCACCCCGTACAATCCTCCCCACAGGAGAGTTCCCATGTTTCCATCGCGTCTACGCCCGATCCCTGCCTTCTTCAGCTTTGGCTTGCTCTTCGCCAGCACCTTCTCCGCCCGCGCGCAAAACACCCCCAAGGACGTTCCGCCCGTCCTCGACGTCCACGTCCACGCCATGGACGAGTCCTTCCCCGGCGGCGGACCCATGTGTCCCAATGAGGCGCAGTTCCTCGCCTCCGACCCCGCTACCAAAGAAGCTCCCTTCGGTTGGAGCCAGGAAGAGTGCACGCCTAAGCTCTACCCCTCCGCCAAAGGCGAATACATCAAAGACGTCGTTGCAGAGATGAACCGCCTCAACATCACCGCCGTCGTCTTCGGCGACCCCGCCAGCGTGAAGAAGTGGCAGGACGCCGCGCCCGGCCGCGTCATTCCCGGCACCAGCTTCAATGAAGGCATGCAGCCCGGTGCGCGCGTCCCCCTCGACGAGCTCCGCAAAGACTTCACCACCGGCGGCTTCAAAGTCATGGGCGAAATCGGCCTCCAGTATGAAGGCCTCTCGCCCAGCGATCCCTCCGTCGATCAATGTGGCTCCCAGATTTACGTGATACCGATTCCCAGAATTACGTGAGCCAACTCTGCTCAGACAGCTCCGGCAAAACGACGTGGATTCCATTTATCATATCCACCTCAAAAGTTGCAGTCGATTCCGCGCATCCCCTCTTGCGCACGACTTCAAACCGCGCCAAGATCAAACCTGAGATGGAAAGGATCAGGGCTCTCGACGGCTGGCGCGGGATAGCAATCCTGTTAGTGCTCCTTGACCATTACGAATATGCCATCCTAGGAAACCGCAACTCTACACTCTGGGGAATCGGACAGCACGGAGTAACCATCTTCTTTGCGCTCAGCGGCTACCTGATCACGACCAACCTGCTTAAACAGAATTCGAAACTTCCAGACTTCTACAAACGACGGTTCGTGAGGCTCATGCCCGTGGCGTGGGCCTATCTGACTTTCGTAGCCATTCTCCAGCTGGTCTTTCGCCCCCCCGCATCCCTTCCTCGAATACCTGCAGCCGGCCCTCTTGTTCTACCGAAACTTCATCCCGGACGGCGGCGGAAACACGGGTCATTTTTGGTCCCTTTCCATGGAAGAGCAGTTCTATCTCATCTGGCCGGCCGTATTGCTCGTCGCCGGGAAAAGAAAGGCTCTCTGGGTTGCCGTCCTCGGCGCCTGCGCCTGCGCGACCTACCGTTTCTTTGCCTGGCAGCGATACAACCACGTCGGGCTCGATACCGTCACGCAAGTTAGAGCGGACGCCCTCTTTCTGGGTTGCATCCTCGCCATCTGCCTCAGCTATACGGCAGGGCACCGAATCATCCAACGAGCGGCCCGGATCGCAACCGTTCCAGCATTCGGCGTCCTGATGTATTGCGTGGTCCATTTTCGCTGGCTTCCTCCCTTCGCTGAGTCAGCGGCCATCACCGTGCTGCTTGCAGCTTCGATGCGACCCTATTCGATTCTTTCTCAAACTTTGTCTCTTGCCCCACTGGCGTGGCTGGGCAGGATTTCCTACAGCGTGTACGTGTGGCAGCAGCTCTTCATGAACTACCGCAGCCCCTGGTTCCTGTTGTTGGCGGTCCCTCTCTTCTCGATCTGTAGTTACTACTTCATCGAACGCCCGTGTATCAATTCGATGCGCCTTCATATCCGCGGCGATCCCTATTTGAATGCCATGACCGCACCGCCCCACATGCCAGCCGTTGCTGCTCCCCATCCCATCGTGGCTGTGATACCGCTCTGCGCGGATGGAGTGGCTACAGACTCACAAGCGGCTCCATTCGATTGTGTTCCAGCGGACGGCCCCGAAGCATAAGGGCCGATAAATCCCGGCTCGAAGAGAGAGCCTCCGAACAGTCCCTCCCCGCACACCACCACGAGCCCTTTGGCTGTGGTAGAAAACGCCGCGCTCGTGAACAGGTTGCTCGTGCCGCTCTGCGTGCTGTGCGACGACGTATCCAGTGTTGTGAGAGACGCTGGATGAAAGACCATGGCAACAATGCCTTGGAAGGTCGAGCTGGCATTCGGGGTACAGGTGAAGGTGGAAGAGCCGCCCGTCGTGGCGAACGTATAGAATCCTTCGTCGTACCCGGAGGTTGACAGGGTGTTGAAACCAATGCCCGTGAACGTTCCCACACTTGCCGAAGAACT